>JAITJV010000048.1 GCA_031278755.1 Treponema sp.
ATGTCTTATTATGGATACCGCCTCGGGCGAAGTGGCCGCCTATGTGGGGAACGTCCGG
This sequence comes from Treponema sp., assembly GCA_031278755.1. Taxonomy (GTDB): domain Bacteria; phylum Spirochaetota; class Spirochaetia; order Treponematales; family Breznakiellaceae; genus JAIROE01. Next base: position 59 of record JAITJV010000048.1, read on the forward strand.
TCGCCCGTCGCCGGGGACGTTGACATTATTACCGCCCCGCGGAGTTCAGGCAGCCTCTTAAAGCCCTTCCTCTACGCCGCCATGCTTGATTCAGGGGACGTCCTTCCCTCGTCGCTTGTAAGCGATATTCCCACAAGGGTAGGAAGCTACAGCCCGGAAAACATCACCCGCACCTACCTGGGGGCCGTTCCCGCCGGCGAGGCGCTGGCCCGCTCGCTCAACGTGCCCGCCGTCCGCTCGCTTCGTGTATACGGCGTGGAACGCTTCGCCCGCCTCCTGAGAACCCTGGGGCTTACGACCCTGTTCCGCCCCGGCGTTGAATACGGCCTTCCCCTGATCCTCGGAGGCGCCGAAGTAACGCTCTGGGAAATAGCGGGGCTTTACGGCGGTCTCGCGCGCGCGGCGTCCGCCCCGGCCGCGGAGGCCATTCCGGCCGCGGGGGCCGCTGCTTTCGCCCCGGCCGCGGAGGCCATTCCGGCCGCGGCATCCACGGCGTCCGCCTTTTTTCCGCCTTCCGTCTTTAAAGCCGGAGCGGACAAAAAGGCCCGCGGAACCTCGCGGGGAATTTCCCGCGGCGCGGCGTGGCTGACGCTTGAAGCCCTCGCCTTTGCCGCCCGCCCCGGCGAGGAAGCCGTCTGGCAGGAATATGCGGGGGCCCGCCGCATCGCCTGGAAAACGGGAACCAGCTTCGGCAACAGGGACGCCTGGGCGATAGGCGTTACGCCCGGCTGGACCGTAGCCGTATGGATAGGGAACGCCACCGGCGAAGGGCGGGCCGAATTGCGGAGCGCCAATACGGCTTCTCCCCTGCTCTTTGAACTTTTTTCCGCCCTGGGTTCCGGCGGCGGCGGAAATACCACCGCGGCAAAAAGGGAAGGCGGCTGGTTTCCCCAGCCGGCGGCGGATCTTAAAAGCGCCGAAGTGTGCGCCCTTTCGGGATTCCCCGCGGGACCCGACTGCCGGACGGTAATCTTCGTTCAAATTCCCCGCGCCGCCCCGCCCCATAATCCCTGCCCCTACTGCATACGGGTTACCGTCACCGAAACGGAAAACCTCCGCGTAAGACGGGAACGCAGCGCGGAACCGGTAAGGGAAAAATCCTGGTTTGTGCTTCCCCCCGCGGAAGAATGGTACTACAGACGGTGGAACCTCGATTACAAACCGCTTCCCCCGCCCGGCGCGTCCTATGCCGAATATGAGCCTCCCCTTGCCCTTTTCAACCCCGCCGAGGGAAGCCAGGTCTACGTCCCCCGCGAACTTGACGGCGCCGAAGGACGCATCGTATTTTCCGCCGCGCATCGCGAAAACACCGCGCGCATTTATTGGCACCTCGACGGCGTCTATTTGGGCGAAAGTTCCGTTTTTCATGAAATGGAAGCCCGCCCCGGTCCGGGCCGCCATACCCTCACCCTTGTGGACGGGGCAGGCAACACCCTTACCCGCCGCTTTGCAGTGCCCGAAGCGCCGGAGTAGCGGTTTTTACAGGGGGGCCTGTTTCCGGACCGCCGTCCCGCGCGGCGGCACGCGGTCTCCGGCCCCCCTGCGGCCGCGCTTCGCCGCGTCCTGCCCCCCTCACCTGAACGGCGCCGTTTTTCCGCAGGCCCCGCAAGCATAGGTTCCGTCTTTATGCAGCAGCCCCTCTGTGTCTATGCGGCCGCCCGTCCGCCTGACCAGCGCCGCTCCGCAGCCGGAACAGAAGGTGTCGCTGAATCTGCGATCGCCGCCCTGAACGTTTCCGGCGTACACATAGCGAACCGTTCCGGCCGCCCGTTCCGCCGTTTCAAAAAGGGCCCGGGGATCCGTCGGAGGCGCGTCCCAGCGGTAATCGGGATGGTAGGCCGAAAGGTGCCAGGGGACGGGTCCGTAATCCTTTTCAAGCCCGGCGATAAAAGAGGCGCACTCATCCAGTTCCGAAGGGGAATCGTTAAGCCCCGGCACGACGAGGGTGGTTACTTCAACATGAACCCCCGTTTTACAGGCAAGGGTGATGAAGTCCAGAACCGTTTCAAGCCTGCCGCCCAGCACCCTTTCGTAGGTTTCCCCGGAAAAACATTTAAGGTCTATGTTGGCGGCGGCGGTCAGGGCGAGGATCTCCCCGGCCGGGCCGCTGTTGATGCAGCCGTTGCTGACAAGTACATTGGCGGCGCCCGCTTCTTTTACGGCCCTCATGCAGTCCAGAAGGTATTCAACGTGAATCAGGGGTTCCGAATAGGTATAGGCGATAAGCCCGCCGTTTTCCACCGCCCCGCCGGCCGCGGCCGCGGCGGACACATAGCGGCCCGGGATCGCGCGGCCCGGATTCGCGCCCCCGCCCCGGCGGATCCGGCCGCCGGTTTGAAAGGTTTCATTCCCCGGATTTTCAACCTGTGAAATGCGCCAGTTTTGGCAAAAAGGGCAGCGCAGATTGCAGCCCGCGAACCCAAGCGAAAGGATGCGGGAACCGGGCCTGAAATGGTACAGGGGCTTTTTTTCAATGGGGTCCAGGGCCCAGGCTGTTACCAGCCCGTAAAAAGGGACGGCGGGGCCGCCGCGGTTTTCACGGACCCCGCAGGCCCCTTTGCCCCCCGGGGGAATGCGGCACAGCCGGGGGCAAAGTTCGCAGCGGAACGCCGGAGGCTCCGCGCCGGAAACCCCGCTGTGCGGGCCTCCGTACGGGGAAAAAAAGCGCCCCCGGGGATCTTTCACCGTCTTCGGTTGTGAAAGGCGCGGATCTTACCGCTGTTTAGCCGCGGCATGACTGCTCCGGATAAAGCGGTTCCTGAGCGCCCGGGATTTATTGGCGAACTGCACCGGATCATCCACTTCAAAAGGTTCAAGAATCACGCCATGGGCGCCTTTCCGCACCCAAAATTTCACCAGCGGCACCCCCTCGCCTGTTTCCGTTACCGCGGAGTGGACTTCCTCGATCAAAAGCACGTCTTCAATCTTGAATTCCAGGATACTGAGGTTTGCCCCCAGCGGATCATTCACGAGGATAAGCTTGTTTTTTTCCGACGGGTGCTGCCGCGGATAGCCGGTAAAGGGGACGGCGTTCTTCGGACGGCCCCCGGAGTATTTGGCGATTTCTCCAAGCGGCAGCGTCTCAAGATAACTTCCAATACTCATGAAGCCTCCTTTTTCAAGTATACCTTTTTAGGCCGGGTCTTTCAATTACGAAGGAGAACTGCTATTATAAAAAGAATTCAGGGAAGCCCGGGAGCGCCGCAGTGAAATCCGTCTATGTTTTTCAGGAAAACAGCCTGATTTTGCCCGAAAAAGACGCCGATCCCCTTCATTATCGGGGGACGGATCTTCAAATCGTCAATAAAAACTTTGATTCCTTGCGAAAGGCCCGTACCCGGGAACCCTCTTTCGCGGGAGAGGCCTGCGGCGGCCTTGCCGGTTCCGCGGATTTTTTTGATTTTGGCGAAGCTGATACGGCGGCTCTGTCCCTTCCGCCGGGCCTTCCCCTCCCTCCGGGGTGGACGGCGCTGCCCCTGAGGCAATGGCTGTCCGTCGTTTCGGCGGAAACGGTGATGTTCGATCCCCGCAGGGCCGGCCCCGTGCTCCGCGCTTTTCACATAGCCCAGTGGCGCGCCGGCTCCCGTTTCTGCGGAAGCTGCGGAACGGCGAATACCGACGCCCCCGACGAACTTGCCCGGCTTTGTCCGGCCTGCGGCAGACGGGAATACCCCCGGATTTCCCCCGCCGTGATTACCCTTATCATAAATGACGAAGACAAGGCCCTTTTGGCCCATAACAACAAGTTTGCCGGCGGCATGTACAGCCTTATAGCGGGCTTTACCGAAGCCGGGGAAAGCCTTGAAGGCGCCGTCGAACGGGAAATTTTTGAAGAAGTGGGCCTTGAAATCGCCAAAATACAGTACGTCGCCTCCCAGCCCTGGCCTTTTCCCAATTCCCTTATGCTGGGCTTTACCTGCCGCCATGCCGGAGGCGAAATAAAGCCTGACGGCAAAGAAATAACCGACGCCCGGTGGTTCAGCCGCGGCAGTCTTCCCCTGCTTCCCGGCTTCGGGTCCTTTTCCCGCTACCTTATCAACCGCTGGATAGACGGTTCCCTGTAAGCCTGAAGACGCGAAAAGCCGGGATTTCACTTGAAAACAGAATTCGTTAAAAACGAATAAAAATACGCTGGACCGTTGACTTCTTTTATAGTATAGTGATAAAATACTGTATATTCTAAAAGAATAGGCATAAAATAACTTTTTAAGGAGTCAAATATGGCAGCAATGGATTTGCCAAAAAGCCCAAATGTATTTCATCCGGAAAAACCCAGTGCGGTGGGTTCGCGGAATTCACTCGCCCAGGAATACCGGGATCAGCAAAAAGAAGTAAACCAGCTTTTGGAAGAGGAAACCAACAAGGTTATCCATCACTTGACCGCGAAACTTCCCAAAGATGTGCTTGAACGCCTTGATATCATGGGCGGCCTCAAGGAAAAGCTGTACAACTATTTCAACCAGAACTATCAGAACATGTTCAACAGGTACATGGTTACCTCTGAAGATGAGATGATAAAAAAAGTCAGAAATTTCATAGACGGGGAAGAAACAAAGGTTCTTGCCCGGTACACCCCCAAGGAAATCGCCGATCTTCTGGACGCCGTAGGCGGCGCCGACAAGTTCAACACCGGTGAAATTGAAAAATCCATGGTTAATATGTACGGCCATCTGCAGGGCCACATACAGCGCGGAGTCAATGAGCTGGAATCCCTTACCAACAGTATCCTCAGGCAGAAGACCGACACCGGCGCCTTTATCCGCGGTGAAAACGCCTATTCCATCGTCAAATGCGCCTTCAAGGACAACATCAACAAACCCAAGACCGTTACCGACGTCAAACTTTCGGTCAATATTCTTGATTCCGAGCTTATCAGCCCCATTTTCCACTATCAGGTAACCGTTGAGTACCTCATCAAGGACCTCCTTTCCAAGCACCTTATTGATGAAATGGACAAGGAAATCGAAAAACTCAAGGATGAGCGGATCGATCAGGGGCTGGAGGAGCTTTCCGACAGCGAGATTCTCTTTACCAAGATCGGCCGTGTGGAAAGCTATACCGACGACGCCAAAGACGATCCCAAATCAAAGCGGTACAAGCTGGTCGCCAAGTCCATTATGGATCGCCTCAACGATCTCCGGGCCGAAATCGATCCCGAGACCTTTGACGCCATGAATGTCCGGGAGAACCTCAAAAAGCTCATCGATATCGAAAATATCAGAAACCGGGGCTTCAATACGGCGATCAACTCAATTACATCGATACTTGATACATCCCGCATGGGGTATCAGTTCATCGAAAATCTCAAAAACGCCCGCCACCTTGTGCTCCGTGAATACGAGGACACCGATACGGCGAATCTCCCCGATGAACGCTACCAGGTCAGCCTCCGCTATCTTGACAACGCCCAGCTTATAGAAGAACGCAAGGCCTATGACGTCCAGATGAAGAGTTTTGAGACCGAAATTCAGCATATCTGGGATTTGCTTACCGTTATCTATGAAGATGCAAAATCCGCTTTTTCGGTGAACGATTTTAACGATCTCGCCAAAAAGAAGAAGGGCAGCATAGGGAAGACCAAGGCAAAGACCGGCGAGCCTGTTTACGAGGACATTGACAAGGTGTGGGACGAGATTTCCTTTGTTAAACCCGCCGAGACCGAAGTTGAACGGCTTAACCGGACTTATCTGTACGAAAAGGACAAGATTCGCCAGCGCATAGTTCTTATGCGTAACAAGATGAAGTCTATGTACGATTATCAGTATCCCATTGAACGGCGGGTGCTTGAGGAAAGGCTCAAGGTCCTTGAAAGGGAATACTACAAGTTTGACTACATGATTAATCCCTATCATGTGCAGCCCGGGCTGTTCCTTGATGTGGATATTACTTCCATTAAGCGGAAAAAGACCACCCTTAACGCCATGGCCAATGTGCTTAACGAATTCCTCCACGG
>JAITJV010000071.1 GCA_031278755.1 Treponema sp.
CGAAAGCCTCACCGGCGACGACGTCCGGGAGGGCCTGACCGCGGTTCTTTCCGTCAAGGTGCCCAACCCCCAGTTTGAAGGCCAGACCAAGGGCAAGCTGGGGAATTCGGAGGTCAAAGGCATCGTGGAGTCCCTGATCGGCGAACAGTTGGAACTGTATTTTGACCGGCACCCCGAGGTGATAAACAATATTCTGGAAAAATCCGTCCTTGCCGCACGGGCGCGCATTGCCGCCCGGCAGGCGCGGGACGCCACCCGCCGGAAAAACGCCATGGACAGCGCGGGCCTCCCCGGCAAACTGGCGGACTGTTCCGAAAAAGACCCCGCCCTTTGCGAACTCTTTATTGTGGAGGGCGACTCCGCCGGCGGTTCCGCCAAAGGCGGCCGGAACCGCCAGTACCAGGCCATACTCTCCCTCTTCGGCAAAATGCTCAACGTGGAAAAGACCCGCATCGAGAAAGTCGTCACCAATGAAAAACTCCAGCCCATCATCGCCAGCATAGGCGCCGGCTGCGGCAGCGAATTCAACATCGCCAAAATCCGCTATCACAAAATTATCATCATGGCCGATGCTGATGTTGACGGCTCCCACATCCGCACCCTGCTCCTGACGTTTTTTTACCGCTACATGACGGAACTCATCGAACGCGGCCATGTGTACCTCGCCATGCCCCCCCTCTACAAAATCAGCTACAGCAAACGCAAAAAATTCTTTTACGCCTACGACGATGCGGAAAAAGACCGTATCCTTGCCGAATCCGGCAAAGACCCCGAAAAACTCACCGTCTCCCGCTACAAAGGCCTCGGTGAAATGGACGCCGAAGAACTCGCCGACACTACCATGGATCCCGCCCGGCGCAACATCATCCAGGTTCACCTGGACGACACCGTTGAAGCCGAGCGTATCTTCACCACCCTCATGGGTGAAGTCGTCGCTCCCCGCCGCGAGTTCATCGAAGCAAATGCGCTGGCGGTAACGAATCTGGACGTCTGATCGGCAACCTCGTCCTGAAGGAAAAGGTTGTTGATCTTATAATGCCGGAGCCTGTAAAAAAATGAAGGGAAAACATGGACTTTTTGATTGAAGGAATTATGGCGGTAACCTGGAAACAGGGGATAATGTATGTTATTGGTATATTGCTTATATTTTTGGCGATAAAAAAAGAATATGAGCCCGCCCTGCTGCTTCCCATGGGTTTTGGGGCTATTCTTGTTAACCTGCCGTTAAGCGGAGTTCTCAATCAAATGATACCCGGCGTTGGGGAAACGCGATATTCCTTTTGATGAAATGTTAAAGAAAGCGGGCATTGTCCAATGGCTTTTTGAGACGGGCATACATGCCGCCGAAGCCATGCCCCTGCTTCTTTTTATAGGCATCGGCGCCATGATAGACTTTTCGCCCCTGCTTTCCCGCCCGGTGTTTCTCCTTTTCGGCGCTTCCGCCCATTTTGGTATTTTGCCACTATTTCACTTGCTGCGCTGCTGGGCTTCGACCTGAAAGACGCCGCGGCCATCGGCATTATCGGCGCCGCGGATGGGCCGACAACGATTCTTGCTTCCCAGATACTTCATTCAAATTACCTTGGGCCAATCGCGGTAGCCGCTTACTCTTATATGTCGTTAGTGCCGATTATTCAGCCTTTTGCAATCAGGCTGGTAACCACAAAAAAAGAAAAAAACCGGGACGTGAATTTCACGCTTACCCGACATTGATCTGTTTTTCTTTGGGTATCCATTTTTTAATGATTACGTTCATCGTGGAAATTTCTATGGGTTTTGAAAGATAGTCGTCAAATCCGTTTTTAAGAAACATTTCTTTCACCCCTACAATGGCGTCGGCGGTAAGGGCTGCTATGGGGACCCTGTTTTGGGACGTCTGTCCTTCTTCCCGCCGTTTTTTTTCTATGGCGCGGATTTCGGCGACGGTTTCAATGCCGTTCATGCCGGGCATAAGGTGATCCATCAAAATCAAATCGTAGTGATTCTTTTCCATAAGCGATATGGCTTCCTCTCCGCCGGTACAGCTGTCTATCTGCATCTGGTAGGGGGCCAGAAGGCCTTCCGCTACAAGAAGGTTAATCGGAATATCATCCACAATCAGAATGTGCGCGTCGGGCGCGATAAACGAAACGGCGGAATCAAGCTGATTGGCGGCGGGATTTTCGTAGGCGGAAATATTTTTGGCAATAGGCCTGGCATCAAGAATTTTTTGGGGCAGTACTACGGTAAAGATACTGCCTTTACCGTAAACCGATGTAGCCGAGACATCGCCGCCCATGAGCTTTGCAAGATTGTAGGTAATGGCAAGCCCCAGACCTGTTCCTTCAATGTTTCTGTTTTTATCCGCGTCAAACCGGACAAAATTCCCAAAAATATTTTTCAGGTCTTCTTCTTTAATCCCAATTCCGCTGTCGGAAACGGAAATTTTTATGTTGATGGTTTCTTTGCCGGTAATTTCACCCGAGACTTTAAATTTGATAAATCCTTCTTTTGTGTATTTAACCGCATTGCTGAGAAGGTTAAGCAGTATCTGGCGTATGCGTATTTCATCACCCAAAAGGAGGCGCGGCAGGGAATTATCAACGTCCACCTTAAATTCAAGGGGTTTTTCATAAAGCCGTATTCCGATAATTGTCACCACATCGTTAAGCAGTGAAGAGATCATATATTTTACCGGATGTATTTCCATTTTCCCCGATTCAATTTTTGAAAAATCAAGAATGTCATTTATGATGGCGAGAAGGCTGTTTCCCGACTGCTTGATTTGCGTAATATAATCCTGCACTTTTGGAGTTGTGTTTTCCCGCAGGGCCAGTTCGCTGATGCCTATGACGGCGTTCATGGGGGTGCGTATCTCATGGCTCATGGTTGAAAGAAAACGGCTTTTGGCTTTATTGGCGTTTTCGCTCTGCAGGGCTTTTTGATGGTAAAACCACATGCCGGCGCCGCCTGCGAGCAGAGAGAGGGTCAGGGCGGCAATCAGCACGGTCCTGAGTATTCCCATGTTTTTGCGCTGTATCATGATGATTTCATCGCTCAGGTCCACCCCGGCGGCGCAGTACACCGATCCGTCGCTGTTAAATACGGGCGCAACACCTGAAATAAGGCTGCCCCAACTTTTGGTGTATATCCCCAGATCCGAAATATATATATTACCCGCCAGAATCCGGGGAACCGTTTTACTTGTAACCGGATCTTTCGGATCATCAATGGGGAAAAACATAGCCGGGGTCGACATGGTTTCGGCGTCCTCGTCGTTGTCTATGATGTACTGAATACGTCCGTCGCCATAATCCCGCCAGTAATATACATACAGCACCTGGTACTGTTTTCCAAATTCAATGAGCCTGGCGCGTATATTCTCCCATTCGGGTTTTTTCATGTCTTCAACGGTATGAAACTGGTCCAGTTCTTCCGGATCACAGAGCGTCGAAGCCGCCAGCGCTGCGGCCCTCAGGTGGTTCTGGGTGGCAAGCTCGACCATCCTGACGGTACGGTTCATGTAGACGGTAACAACAACGGCAACTAATAAAACAAGGGCGGAGGAAATAAAAAACAGGAGAGATACCATGTTCCGCCCGAAACCAAAGGACTTCATGCAAACCGCCTTTATAATATTGTTCATCTTTTGGAAATGTTTTTCAATGGCCGCGGCGGACTTGTGCAAAGCGGGCCGCCAGGTTATATTCATCAAAGAACAATGACAAAACCGGATCATGCGTTAATCCTTGAAGGGGGCGGCCTTCGCGGCAATTACACCGCAGGCGTACTGGACGCCTTTTTGAACCGCGGATTGGAATTTCCCTGTGTTATCGGCGTTTCGGCCGGAGCGGGCATGGGCTGTTCCCTTGTATCAAGGCAAAAGGGCCGGAACCTTCATATTTTAAAGACATACCGCAACGATCCCCGGTATTTATCAATACGCAGCTTCCTTAAAACAGGCAATTACTTCGGCCTTGATTTTATTTATAATGAATTACCGAACGGCCTTGTCCCTTTTGATATGGAAACCTTTATGGCTTCCCCCTCGCGCTTTGTAACGGTTTGTACCGACTG
>JAITJV010000121.1 GCA_031278755.1 Treponema sp.
CAGTATTGAAGCGCAGCCTTCGGGGCTTATAACCGAATAAATGGCGTTTTCAAGCATATAGATTTTGTCGCCGACTGAAATTCCAAGCGCCCCGCCTGAACCGCATTCGCCTATAATAACGCAGATGATGGGAGTCTTGAGCCGGCTGAAGTCCCTGAGGTTGCGGGCTATGGCTTCGCCTATTCCCCTTTCTTCGGCGCCGAGGCCCGGATAGGCGCCTGATGTATCGACAAAGGTGATTATGGGGCGCCTGAATTTTTCCGCCTGCCGCGCGAGGCGCAGCGCCTTGCGGTAGCCTTCGGGGTTTGCCATGCCGTGATTGCGGAATACGTTTTCCTTGAGCGTCCTTCCTTTCTGGTTTGCAAGGATGGTAACAGGCCTGCCGTCAAGAAAGCCGACGCCGCCTATCAACGCGGGATCGTCGGCAAAGACCCTGTCGCCGTGGAGTTCCATAAAATTGTCAAAGATACGGTTGATATAATCCATCGCGTACGGCCGCTCGGGATGACGGGCAAGTTCAACCCTTTTCCATGTCGTTTCGGTTATGGAACCGGCTTCTATTTTCGCTTCAATATTTTCCAGTTCCTTTGCCGCGTCTATTCCCGATTCTTTTGTAAGCCGCTTTAATTCTTCAAGTTTCCTGCGTAGTTCCGCTGTTTCCATTATTTTTTTTCTCCCGAAGGCGAATGCAGATCGATCAACTCAGAAATTACATGACGCTGATCGCTTCGTTTTACGATTAAGTCAACAAAGCCTTTTTCAACCTGAAATTCAGCCCGCTGAAATCCTTCGGGCAGCGTCTGCCGTATGGTTCCTTCAATAACGCGGGGGCCCGCAAATCCTATGAGGGCGCCCGGTTCGGCCATGGTGACGTCGGCCAGCATCGCAAAGGAGGCGGTAACGCCGCCTGTTGTAGGATCGCAGAGAACTGTGAAAAAAGGAACGCCGGCTTTATCAAGCTACGCCGCCGCGCTTGATGTTTTTGCCATCTGCATAAGTGAAAAGATCCCTTCCTGCATTCTGGCGCCGCCTGAATTGGTGTAAACAACCACGGGAATATTTTCTTCCGCTCCCCTGAGCATGGCGCGGCTGACTTTCTCGCCTACTACCGATCCCATTGAGCCGCCCATGAATTGAAATGACATGAGGGCGAGGATAAGGGGCTTTCCTTCTATGGCGCAGGTTCCGGTGATTACCGCGTCCTTCATTTGTGATTTTACTTCCGCTTCGGACAGCTTCTCCTCGTATCCCGCAAGATCGATTGGGTTAATTGATGTAAGGTTTGAGGAAAATTCCCTGAAGCTCCCGGGATCGACCAGATACCTGAGCCGCTCTTTTGGTTCCATGCGGTAATGGTATCCGCAGGAAGGGCAGGTTTTCAGCGCGTCTTCAACGGCCCTGCCGTCATGCCGGGCGCCGCAGAGCGGGCAGGGGGGGTGGACGGAATTTTTTGCGGCGGAAAATTCCGCGGGTGATTCAGAGGGCATGTTCCGCCTCCTTTGCGGCGTTTATGCCGCTGGTTTTTTCATAATATGATGTTCCGAAATTACCGGAACGGAACGTCTTGTCGCCTATGATGCGGCGCTGTTCATCACGGTTTGTTTTTATTCCTTCGATGTTAAGCTCGCCGAGGGCGCGGTCCATTCTTGCAAGCGCGCGTTCGCGGGTAGGGCCGTGAACGATGAGCTTGGCGATCATGGAATCATAGTAGGGGGTAACCGTATAGCCCGAATACAGAAATGAATCGAAGCGGACGCCCGGACCTCCGGGAACGTCAAGCCGCGTTATCGTTCCCGGGTTAAGGGCGTTTATGCGGCATTCGACGGCCCATCCTTCAATGTGAATTTTTTCAGGATCAATTTCCATCCGTCCTTCGGTGCAGGCAAGAATCTGCTGCCGTATAATATCGACCCCCGAAACAAATTCGCTTACCGGATGTTCCACCTGCACCCGTGCATTGACTTCCATAAAATAAAAACCGCCGCCTTCAACAAGAAATTCTATTGTCCCCGCTCCGCGGTAATTAAGCGCACGGAACATTGCGGCGGCCCCTTCCGACATCCGGCGCCGCATGGCTTCGTCAACGCCGGGCGAAGGGCTTTCTTCAATGAGCTTCTGATGGTTCATCTGTACGGAGCAGTCGCGCTCTCCCAGTATCGCAACGCCGCCGTTTCCGTCGGCGATGATCTGCAGTTCGACATGGCGGGGGTTTTCAAGGCAGCGCTCGATGAATACGCGGCCGTCGGCGAAATTCGATTCGGCTTCCCTGCTTGCGATGGAAAGGTTCTCCGCAAGTTCTTCCCTGTTTCTGACTATGCGTATTCCTTTTCCGCCGCCGCCTGCCGCCGCCTTTATGATGACGGGAAAGCCCAGGTCTTTCGCGGCCCTTAACGCCGCTTCAGGATCCGAAACCGCCCCTTCCGTTCCCGGCGTAACGGGAAGGCCGAAGCGTTTGGCGGTTTCCCTTGCCTTTACCTTGTCGCCGAGAAGTTCTATCGTTTCAGGATCGGGTCCGATGAAGAGGAGGCCTTTTTCCCGCACGAGTTTGGCGAAAGCCGCGTTTTCGGAAAGGAAGCCGACCCCCGGATGTATTGCCTCGCAGCCTGAATTGACCGCCGCCATGATAAGGCCCGCGCTCTGGAGGTAACTTTTTGACGAGGGGGGAGGGCCTATGCAGATCGCCCTGTCGGCAAGCCTGACGTGGAGGCTTTCCCTGTCGGCGGTGGAATAAACGGCGGTTGTTCCTATTCCCATTTCACGGCACGTCCGTATGATGCGCACGGCGATTTCGCCCCTGTTGGCGACAAGAATGCGCCTGACGGGATTCCGCTTTTCTTTTGGTTTCGGGGTGTTCACAGCCGCTTCACTTCAAACAGTATCTGTCCGTATTCAACAAGATCCCCGCTGGCCGCCTTTACCGAAAGTATTTCGCAGTCGAATTCGGCTTCCAGATGGTTCATCATTTTCATTGCTTCAAGTATGCACAGGGTTGCGCCGGCCTTAACCTTTGTTCCCGGCGACACAAAGGCCGGAGCGTCAGGTCCAGGGGAGGCGTAGTAGGTTGCCACGATGGGGCTGGTGATAAGTTCGGCCGCGGGGGCGCCGGTTCCGGAGGCGCCCGTCCCCGCGCGTTCTTCCGCCGCGGGGCCGAGTCCCAAATGTACGGCGCCGGAAACGGCATGCGGAGGATTCGCGTTTGCATGCGCGAAGGCGCCGTCCTTCCTGAGGACGATGCGGGACGCCCCGTCGGCAAAATCCAGTTCGGCAAGGCATGAGCCGTTGAATTTTTCAATCAATGCAAAAATCAGTTTTTCATCCATAAATTAATTCCTTAAACAATTGCGGCAGTTCCAAAATCAACCGGGCTTTGAAACAGGCTCAATTTCAAGCGGATCTGCGTCTTTTTCATAGTCGACGCCTTCTACGTCAAAGCCGTGCGCTTCAAGAAAATCATGCCTGAAACCGGCCGCATCGGTACCGGAAAGAATTGTGTCTTCGGTGGCTGAATCCATGCAGGCGAGCGTTTCTTTTTGTATGTCTTCCCGCATTTCCCAGTCGTCGATTCTGATGCGGCCTTCACCGTCCACAGGCACTCTTGACGGATCTGAACCGGCCTCCGCGGAATAGAGGCGATCGCCGAAGAGCCGCGCTATCTGTTCTATGCAGCCTTCGTGAAGCCCTTTTTCTTTCATTACCTTGAAAAGACAGGAAACGTAAAGGGGAATAACCGGAATGACCGCGCTGGCCCGTGTTACCAGCGCCTTGTTGACTGAAATCCAGGCCCTGCGGCCGGAACCTGCAAAACGGCCGTTGATTTCGCGGCAGGCGCGTTCAAGATCTTTCTTCGCGCGTCCTATGGCGCCGTTTTTGTATATGGCCCAGGAAAGTTCAGGGCCGATGTAGGTATAGGCGACGGCGCGGGCCCGGGGGGAAAGCACCCCTGCCTTGTCAAGGGCGTCCATCCACAGTTCCCAGTCTTCGCCGCCCATGACTTTGATTGTACCGGCGATTTCTTCGTCCGACGCGGGATCCGCGCTTGTGGTAATAAATTTCGCGCTCATCATGTCTATTGTTTTTCCCGAATAGGCGCTTCCTATGGGCTTGATAACCGACCTGTACATAACGCCCGTCTTCGGATCGGTTCTGACGGGAGACGCCAGTGAATAGATTACAAGATCGATAAGGGGAGGAAGCCCCGCGGCGGCGGCGGCTTCCTTCACGGCGGCAACCGCGCTTTCCTTCATCGTATCGGAGAAGGCGTCGCCGTCAAGCGTTTTTGAAACAAGCCCCGCCTTTGCGGCGTCCCTGTCGAATGTGAGGTTGTTGGACCAGCCGGGAGTTCCCGGTTTTGATTCTGACGCGGGCTTTTCAAAAGAGATCCCGACGGTAACGGCCCCGTATCCGAAAGCCGCGCAGATGCGGCTTGCCAGTCCGTATCCCGTCGAACATCCTATGACGAGGGCCAGCCGGGGCTTTCCCGTTCCCTTTCCCGCGAGCGTTTTTTCCGCATATTGAATCTGTTTCCTTACAGCCGCGGCGCATCCGGCGGGGTGGCTGTTAATGCAGAT
>JAITJV010000134.1 GCA_031278755.1 Treponema sp.
CCGTTCGGCGGTCAGGGCTATATTGTAGCCCGATTCGTCTATGTATCCGGTTTTAAGGCCGTCAACGCCGGGAAAAGTTTTAAGCAGGGTATTGCGGTTCTGCTGCACAATGGTTCCGGGCTTGTCCCTGAAAGCCGCGCCCGCGTTGGACGCCAAAGGATAGGCGAATTCCGGAACCGAATGAAATTCCGCAAGCGCTTCGGGATGCAGCCTTATGTATTCACGGCAAAAAAGTACGAATTCCCCCGCGGTGGTAACGTTGTCTTCGGAAATCCCCGACGGTTCGACAAAGCGGGTTTTTATAAGCCCCATGCGCCGCGCTTCCATATTCATCATTCCGGCAAAGTCCCGCACCGTCGGGGCAAAATGCAGGGCCGCGGCCGCCGCGGCGTCGTTTCCCGAAGACACCGCGAGGCCGAGGAGGATTACACGGAGGCTGACGGTCTGCCCGGGGGCAAGAAACATAAGGCTCGACCCCGCCGGCTGATTACGGGCCCAGCTTTCAGGGGTGACGGCCACCGTTTCGTCAAGGGAGGCCCTTCCCGCGGCGGTTTCACTCAGCGCGATGTGCATGGTCATGAGCTTGGCAAGGGAAGCCGGCGGGATTTCGTCGTCGGGATTTTTTGAATAGAGCACGGTTCCCGTTTCGCCGTCCACAAGAACCGCCGACCGCGAAACTGCGCCGGGCCGGGTCTGCGCGGAAAGCGTGAAGACGCTTAAGACGGCGCATTGAAGAAGTATAAAAAGGAAACGCATCAGAATTCGGCCTGTCCCACGGCGCGGGGATAGGGGATTACGTCCCTGATATTCGCCATGCCTGTTACGTACTGTATGAGCCGTTCAAAGCCAAGGCCGAATCCCGAATGGGGGACCGTGCCGTAGCGGCGGAGGTCAAGATACCAGGAATAATCTTCGGCGTTCATTCCCAGTTCAGCCATGCGTCGTGAAAGTTTTTCAGGATCCTCTTCGCGCTGGGAGCCGCCTATGATTTCTCCAAGACGCGGCACAAGGACGTCCATAGCCCTGACCGTTTTTCCGTCGTCGTTCATTTTCATGTAGAACGCCTTTATCTCTTTGGGATAACCGGTAACGATAACCGGGCCGCCCGCAACCTTTTCGGTGAGGAACTTTTCATGTTCGCTCTGGAGATCGCAGCCCCAGTAAGGCTTAAACTCAAAGGTTCCGCTTTTTTCCGCGGCCTTTTCCAGTTCCCGCACCGCGTCGGTGTAGGTCATGCGGACGAAGGTTGACGCCGCGGCGGCCTTTAAGGTTTCGGTAACGCCTTTTCCTATGCGTTCGTTGAAAAACGCAAGATCAGCGGCGCAGTCGTTGAGCGCCGTCGTAAAAAGGCATTTGAGGAAATCTTCGGCAAGATCCATGTTGTCTTCCAGTCCGGCAAAAGCCGTTTCCGGTTCTATCATCCAGAATTCGGCAAGGTGGCGGGCCGTATTGGAATTTTCCGCCCTGAAGGCGGGGCCGAAGGTGTATACGCGGGAAAGGGCGCAGGCGTAGGTTTCCGCTTCAAGCTGGCCCGATACGGTAAGGAAGGCCGCCTTGCCGAAAAAGTCCCCTTCATAGCCGGCGGGGCCCGGTTTGGCCGGATCGAGGGTGGTAACGCGGAACATGGCCCCGGCCCCTTCCGCGTCGCTTGAGGTGATGACGGGGGTGTTGACGTACTGAAAACCCCGTTCCTGAAAAAAACGGTGTACGGCGAAGGCAAGGCGGTTCCGCACCCTGGCGACGGCGCCGAACGTGTTGGTTCTGGCCCTTAGATGGGCTATTTCCCGCAGGAATTCCAGGGAATGCTGCTTTTTCTGCAGGGGATAAGTTTCGGCGGGCGCGGCCCCTTTTACGGTGATTTCCGATACGGCTATTTCGGCGGCCTGTCCCGAAGCGGGGGAGGGGACAAGCCTGCCCCGTATTTCAGCCGAAGCCCCGGTGGTAAGCGCCGCCAGCGCCTCCTCAGTCCCCGGAGCGAAAGCCCCCGCGCCGCGGTCAAAGGTGCACTGTATTCCCGAAAAGCAGGAACCGTCGTTTATTTCAACAAAAACAAGATTTTTCATTTCCCTTTTGGTTCTGACCCACCCGCGGACCGTCAGCTCCTGATTCTGCGGAGCAAGGGAAAGAATATCCTTGACAAGGGGGAAAAGCATGGTACAAGAATAGATATTTTTAACGTTTACTGTATAGTGGGAAGCCCCGGTTGGATTTTCAGAGGTTCCCTGATACGGCGCGCTTCGGCTTTGTTGAACTGCCGCAAATCGGTCCCGCCCGGCGCTTGAGCCGAAGGCGCACTTGCGCTTGCGCCGTTTTTTTTGTTAATATTATATCAGGCGCATATTTTTTCAAATTGTTGGAGGTTCTATGACTATCGCTCAGATGCTTGGTCAAAGCGGTTATTTAACGGTGCTTGGCATGGGCATTGTATTTTTATTTCTTGTTATTCTTATCGCCGCAATTACGCTTGTGGGCAAACTGCTGCAGGCCCTGGGAGCCGGCGCGGACGCCGGGGAGGCCCCCAAAGCATCGGCTCCGGCCGGGGGGGCGTCAAACAACGCCGCCGTGACTGCGGCGATCAGCGCGGCGGTTACCGAATACCGCGCACATCAATAAGCCGTCCGCCGGTTTAAGCCGGCGCGGTTTTTTGGGGCTTCCTTTGGAAGCTCACTCAAATAAACAAGGATAATGTATGCCTAAAGTGAAACTTACCGATTTGGTGCTTCGGGACGCCCATCAGTCCCTGTTCGCCACCCGTATGGTTACGGCCGACATGCTGCCTGTCTG
>JAITJV010000194.1 GCA_031278755.1 Treponema sp.
GACATTTCCGCTCCGCCGAGCCGGCCTGAAAGCCTGACCTTGACGCCCTGTGCGCTGCCTTTCTTGATCGCATTGCTAATCGCCTGTTTCATGGTCCGCCTGAAAGAAGACCGGGCCAAAAGCTGGCGGGCTATGCCCTGCGAGATGATCTGCGCGTTGTTGTCGGCGTTCCGTACTTCCTTAATCTTGATCTGTATTTTTTTGGCGACATGCTTCTGCAATTCCGCGCCTATTTTTTCGATGTTGGCGCCTTTAACCCCAATGATCACCCCCGGCCTGGCGGTATGTATGGTTATGGTGATACGCTGGGGATGGCGAATGATTTCCAGCTCAGCAATGTCGGCGCCCTTTGTTTCGGGCATCCCCATAATCATCTTCCGCAGCTTAAGATCTTCATGAAGGGTGCCGGCATATTCCTTGGGATCGACGTACCACCGCGATCCCCAGGTTCTGTTTATCCCAAGCCGTAATCCAACAGGATTTACTTTTTGACCCACCTTATTCTCCCGCCTTTAATGCGAACCTTCGGCCCGCGCAGTTTCATCGATTACCACGGTAATGTGGCACATCCTTTTAAGAAGCATATCCGCCCTGCCCCTGGCGCGGAACCATACCCGCTTCATCCTGGGGCCTTCGTCTATAAAAACATCCTTTACATAGAGCATGTCTTCAACAAGTTTTTTATTTCCGTTCAGGGCATTGGAAGCCGCGGATTTTATCGTTTTCCGTATAAGCCGGGCGCCCTTATGGGGCATGGCTTCGAGAAGGGAAATTGCCTCGGGATAAGGCTTGCGGCGTATCAAATCCGCCACCGGCCTTATCTTAAAAGGCGAAGCGATGAGGAATTTGGTTACCGCTTTAAAACCTGATTTCTTTTCCATTTTCCTTCCTACTTCGCGGCTTTTTTATCGGAACCGCCGTGCCCGCGAAAGATACGGGTAGGGGCAAATTCACCCAATTTATGGCCGACCAGGTTTTCCGTAATATACACGGGAATCCAAGTTTTTCCGTTGTACACCGATATGGTTCCGCCGACCATTTCGGGAATAATGGTGGAACAGCGGGAATAGGTTTTTACCATCTTCCGGTCTCCGGACCTGCTCAATTCAAGCACTTTCTTATAGAGGCTCTTTTCTATAAAGGGCCCTTTCTTGATAGACCTTGACACCCTCTGCTCCTATTTCTTGCCCCGGCTGACTATAAACCGTGACGAAGGCTTGTGTTTCTTCCGGGTCTTGTATCCCTTGGTCGGCTGCCCCCAGGGGGTAACCGGATGTATGCCTTTATTCTTTCCCTCGCCGCCCCCATGGGGATGGTCGATGGGGTTCATCACCATGCCGCGTACCGTGGGCCGCACCCCAGGCCAGCGCTTCCTGCCTGCTTTGCCGTAGGTAACGTTCATGTGGTCTTCATTACCGACAACGCCTATTGTGGCATAGCATTTCTTGAAAACCATACGCATTTCGCCTGACGGAAGTTTTAAGGTTACGTAATCCCCTTCCTTGGCGGCGATAAGGGCTCCGGTACCGGCGGATCGGGCCATCTGCCCGCCCTTGCCCAGGGTTAATTCTATATTATGAACGGTAAAACCCAGAGGAATGTTTTCCAGAGGAAGAGCGTTTCCCGCCTCAATCGGCGCGCCCGGCCCGCTGAGGATCTTCGCGTTCACCAAAAGGCCCCTGGGGGCTATTATGTAGCGTTTGTCGCCATCGGCGTATTTGACAAGGGCGATATTCGCGCTCCGGTTGGGATCGTATTCAATGGAAGCTACAATACCGGGAACGCCTATCTTGTTCCGTTTGAAGTCAATATCGCGGTAAAGCCGCTTATGACCGCCGCCCTTATGCCAAACGCTGATCCTGCCCCCGGCTCCGCGGCCGGCTTTTTCGGGCCGTCCGGATGTAAGGGCTTTTGCAGGTTTCGCGCCTTTGGTCAGTTCGCCGTAATCAAGGCTCGTCCAGGCCCGCATACCCGGCGTAATCGGCTTGTAAGTTTTAATACCCATGGTTCCTACACTCCCTCGAAGATGCTGATCTTTTCATCTTTGGGAAGGCGCACTATCGCCTTCTTCCAGGATGCGGTAAGCCCCGGCCGGTTCCGCTGCCGTTTGGGCTTGCCGCCGACCACCATCACCGTACAAGAGACGGGGTGGACATTAAAAATCCTGCGTACCGCTTCCTTAATCTGAATCTTGGTAGCCGACCGCAGCACTTTGAAAACATATTTACCTTCTTCCCGAAGGAGATTCGTCTTTTCGGAAAGCACCGGTTCGAGGAGTATATCCTCCCATACTGTCATTTGCCGGCCTCCACGGGATTATAAAATTCACTCAAATTTTTAGCGGCGCTTTCCAGCATCAGTATGCGCCGGCCGTAGAAAAGGTCGTGCGCCCGAAGGCGGTTGTAGGAAAGGAAGGAAAGCCAGGGAATATTGGCCCCGGCCCGTTTGATCTTGGGATCGTCGTCTTTAAGAACTATGACGGTCCTGACGCCGGGACCGAAATTATCAAGCAGGCCGGCGAGATCCTTTGTCTTCCCCGTTTCTATGGAAAAATCTTCTACAATTTTAAGGCTGTCGTCCTGGACCTTAAGGCTCAATATACTTTTGACGGCAAGCCGCTTTGCCTTTTTGGGCATAGAATAGGAAAAATCACGGGGCTTTGGTCCGAAAACTATCCCGCCGCCGACCAAAACCGGGGATTTTTTATCACCCCTGCGGGCCCGTCCCGTACCTTTCTGCTTGTACGGCCTGGCATTGGAGCCGTGAACCTCGCCCCTGTCCTTGGTGCTGGCGGTCCCGACGCGTTTGTTTGCCAGTTCATTGTTGATCGCGTACCAGATCACATCTTCATTCACCGGAAGGCCGAAAACACTTTCGTCGAGATCTATATCCCGCACTTCCTTTCCGGCTATGGAATATACTTTACGATTCATCACATTCCGCCTGTTACCGCTTCACCGCGGGCCGTACCATAAGAAGACCCTTGTTGATCCCCGGCACCGCGCCCCGCACCAGGAGAAGCTGTTTTTCCGCATCAATACGCTCAACCTTGAGACTCAAGACCGTTACCCGTTCCCGGCCCATCCGTCCGGGAAGTTTTGTATTCTTGAAGGTATGGTGGGGATAGGTTGAATTTCCGGTAGAACCGGGTTCCCGGTGAAACTTTGAACCGTGGGTGCGCCGCCCTCCGCCGAAATGGTAGCGCCGTACCACTCCCTGAAAACCCTTGCCTTTGGAAACGCCGGAAACATCCACATAGCGGACGCCTTCCAGGACTTCCACGCCCAGGGCGTCGCCCACAGCCGTTTCTTTTTCAAAATCCCTGATCTCCCGCAGAATCTTCTTGGGGGAAACAGTTTCCGGAAACTGACCGCCGTAGGGCCTGGTCACATGGTTTTTCTTTTTGTCATCCAGGCCGACAAGCACCGCTTTGTAGCCGTCTTTTTCCACCGTTTTATGGGCGATGACAATATTCGGATCAAAGCGGATCACCGTTACCGGCACGAGATTGCCTTCCGCGTCAAAAACCTGAGTCATACCCACTTTCCTGGCCAAAAGCCCCAGCATTACCTACTCCTACTGCTTTATCTCTACATCAACCCCCGCCGGCAGTTCCAGTTTCATCAAAGAATCCATCACTTCCGGAGAAGGG
>JAITJV010000202.1 GCA_031278755.1 Treponema sp.
TATATAAACCGCGTTGGGGAAGATAAGCTCCTTTGCGCTGGGCCTGTCCATTTCTCCTATAACCGTATTGCGGCCCTGCGTCGCGTCTATAATCACCACATTGCCTGCCGCGGCGGATCTGAGGCTTACCCCCTCGGCGGGGAACGAGCGATACGCCCAATGCCAGCGTCCCGCGGCATGCCGTACAACGCCTTCTTCCTCAAGCATGGAAAGCACTTCAACGGCCCCTTCGCCGCCGGCTATGGCGCCGAAGGGATCGGCGGCCTGTCCGGAATCCGGATGCTCCAGGCATTCGTCCCTGAAGGGAAGTTCAAAACAGGCGCATTTTACATGATCGGTGAGGATGTAGGGATTGTCCGGATCAAGGCGGGCTTCTTCAGAACTTTTGCGGAAGAACCAGCCGGGATCGTTCATGATGAACTGATCCAGCGGCGAAGAGGACGCAACAAACACGGCGACGGAAACACCCCCGCGCCTGCCCGCGCGGCCCGACTGCTGCCAGAACGAATTGAACGAACCGGGGAAGCCCGCCACCACCGACGCGTCAAGGCCGCCTATGTCTATGCCCAGTTCCAGCGCGTTGGTCGAAACGACCCCCTGTACGATCCCTTCCCTGAGCCCTTTTTCAATTTCCCGCCTTTCGTTCGGGAGAAGGCCTCCGCGGTACGCTTCGACCCTGATCCGCGAATTGGATGTATAAAGATTCGCAAGATCTTCGTTGACATAGCTCGCGGCGACTTCGGTTTTTACGCGGGAATGGGCAAAGAGAATGGTCTTGATCCCCGTTTTAAGAAGGGCGATCATCCAGCGGCGGCTTTCCGTAACGACGCTCCGCCTTATCCCCTGAACGGAATCCACCAGCGGCGGATTGTAGAGGATCACCCGTTTTTCACCCCGGGGGGCGCCGTTGTCGTCCACAAGGCTCACCTCCTCCCCGGTAAGCGACATGGCCAGTTCGCCGGGGTTTGCGATGGTCGCCGAACAAAGGATGAATTGCGGTTTCGCCCCGTAAAAAGCGGCGACGCGCCGGAGCCTCCGCAGCACATTGGCGACATGGCTTCCCAGGACCCCTCTGTACGCATGGGCTTCATCCACAACGATAAATTTGAGATTTGAGAAAAACTTTATCCACCGGGGATGGTTGGGAAGTATGCCCGCGTGAAGCATGTCGGGGTTTGAAATGACGATACGGCCCGTATCCCTGGCCGCTATACGGAGGCTTTCCGGCGTATCCCCGTCATAGGTTACGGCCTTGACCGGAAGCCCCAAAAAGGGATCGCCGTCCGGATTATCCGGCCCGTCCGGCGGATCGGGGGAAACGATTCCGTTTAACTCCGACTGCTGATCCTGGGAAAGGGCTTTGGTGGGAAACAGGTAAAGACAGCGGGCCTTTTCATCCTTAAGCAAAATATCCAGACAGGGAAGGTTGTAGCAGAGCGTTTTCCCCGAAGCCGTGGGGGTAAGAACGGCGGTGTTTTTCCCTTTTTTTACCTCTTCCCAAACGTCCCGCTGGTGCGTATAGAGCCTGTCTATGCCCCTTCTCCGCAGCGCTTCCGCAAGCCGTTCGTCAAGATCGGGAGGAAAAGGCGCGTAGCGGCCTTCACGGGCTTCCAAAACCTGCTCATAAACAATATTCGGGGCAAATTCGGGGCTGCGAAGCACCTCTTCCAGCGCCTTAATCCTGTCCGGGAGACCGTCCGACATGCGTTCATTGTATCCCGCGCGGGAAAAGCAATGCAATACCGGCTCCTTTGAAAGGTTTTTGGCTGTTTCTATCGACAGGTGGCGCATTTTGGCCTATACTTGATTGAAGCAATCTTATATTTCGTTTGAAAAAACGAAAACCGTCAGGAGGCGCTGTATGCCAGATGTGTTGTCAATAGTATTAGGAGGCGGTAAAGGTACCCGGCTGTTTCCCCTGACCCAGGCGCGGGCCAAACCCGCTGTTCCGTTCGGCGGAAAATACCGCCTGGTGGATATTCCCATCTCAAACTGCATCAACGCGAACCTGCGGCATATATATATTCTTACCCAGTTCAATTCAGCTTCCCTTCACCTTCATCTTTCCCAGACCTATACCTTCGATATCTTTTCCACAGGCTTTGTTGAAATACTCGCCGCGGAACAGACCTTTGAACATTCGGGCTGGTACGAAGGCACTGCGGATGCGGTACGCAAAAACTTTGTCCATTTCAGAACGCAAAACCCGTCCTGGTATCTTATTCTTTCCGGGGATCAGTTGTACCGCATGGACTTTAAGGATCTGCTGCAGAAACACAGGGATTCGGGGGCGGCCATAACCATCGCCTGTACAACGGCCAGCCGTGAAGAAGCAAGCCAGCTCGGCATTCTCAAGGCCGACAGGAACAACAACATTACCGAATTTCTGGAAAAACCGGGGCCGGTAAAGGACATTGCGGATTTCAAAATTCCTTCCGGGCTTTCGGGCGTAAAAACAGACGGCTATCTGGCTTCCATGGGCATTTACGTTTTCAACGCCCAGGCCATGGAAAGCTGCCTGACCAATGAACTGACCGATTTCGGAAAAGAAGTCATACCCCACGCCATAAGCAACCTCAAGGTAAACGCGTATGTCTTTGACGGCTATTGGGAAGATATAGGAACCATACGGAATTTCTACGAAGCGAACCTCGACCTTACTACTTTGAAGCCGCGGTTCGATTTTTATGATGAAGACAGGCCTATCTACACCCATTCACGGAGCCTTCCCCCTTCAAAGATGAATTTCAGCAACATGAACCAGTCCATAGCGGCCGAAGGGTGCATCATAACAAACGCGTCCATTTCCAATTCCATTGTCGGGGTCAGGACGATCATTGAATCGGGGGCCAGCCTCAACGGAGTTGTCTGCATGGGCGCGGACCTTTACGAATCCGAAGCCCACAAGAAAGAAAACGCCGAAGCCAGGGTTCCCAATATAGGCATAGGCAAGGGGACCATCGTAAAGCGGGCCATCATAGACAAAAACGCGTGCATAGGCGAAGGCTGCCGCATAGGCGTTGACGACATGGTGAGGAACGACGGCAACTACGGCCATTACTACATCGTGGACGGGATCATCGTAATCCCCAAGAACGCCGTACTCTATTCGGGAACAATTATTTAGTGTCTGTCCATAAAGTAACCGACTTTGTGGACAGACACTATTTAGCAAGGCAGTTCCAAAACTTCAGTTTTGGAAGAGGCTTTAGCGCCCGTCCGTAATGCGTCTCCATTATGACGGGATTTGCTTAAATTCACCGGCAGGCGGGCCGCTACGGCCGTCCGTTCCGCAAAACGGACTCTCCGCCTTCCCCGGCATGGGGCGCTTTTACGCCTCTATCGGCGTTTTCCGCCGGC
>JAITJV010000244.1 GCA_031278755.1 Treponema sp.
CAAAAACAGACAGCCGTTTTTATAACCTGAGGCGCGGCGGCAGGGCATAACACCCTTGTCCGTATGCAACAACCGCGCGTATTTGCTACTGGCAATAATGTATATTCTGTCTACTTACGCGGAGCGTATTTTTCCGATACGTCCGCCGGGGATGCGTCCGCCCAAAACCGGCCGCGTTCCCTGCCGCCGCGGCGGAAAGATTCCCCTCGGGACTGAACGAGGCGCCGGGTGAATATACCTTCGGGCGGGGCTTATATCTTTTCCAGCGCTTCGACCTTCGGGCAGTCGCGGGCGGCGATCTGCGCGACGGGTTTTGCCCATCTGACCGCGTTTATGATGACCTGCCGGACATGCTTGTTGTGATAGGTCGGATAGGTTTCATGGCCGGGCTGGAAGTAAAAGATCCTGCCGTATTCCCTCTGGAATGTTACGCCGCTGCGGAAAACATTGCCGCCCTGAAACCAGCTGATAAACACCGTATCGTCGGGGCGCGGTATGCCGAAGGGTTCGCAGTACATTTCCTCATGTTCAAGGACAAATTGTCCGGGAACTCCTTCCGCTATGGGATGCGCGGGGGACGCCGTCCAGATCCGGCAGCGTTCTTCGGCTTCGCGCCAGGAAAGATAACCGGTGGTTCCAAGGAGGGTCATGAACGGTTTTGATTTATGCGCTGAATGGAGGAAAATGATCCCCATGCCTCTCTGCACGCGGTCCACTACCCGCCGCACAAGGCGGTCTTCTACTTCTCCGTGGTGCACATGGCCCCACCAGATGAGTACGTCGGCGCCGCCGAGCGCCTCTTCAGAAAGGCCCTGCTCGGCGTCCGTGATGACGGATGTTGAAGCCTCTATATCTTCTTCCATATTAAGGAATTCCGCAATTGTCTTGTGGAGGCCTTCCGGATACACCGAAGCGACAGCCGGCTGTTTCTGTTCATCCATATATTCATTCCAGACTGTTACCCTGATTTTGCTATTTTTCATGATTATTCCCCGCTAAAATAATGTGGCTTTCCGGTTTTTGCCGAATCGTAAATGCCTTCCAGTATCATTGTTACAACCGCCGCTTCCTCAGGCTGCACGTAGAGTTTGCCTTTTCCCCGTATGGCCTTTGCAAAACACCGCGCCTCAAGATCGTCCGGCTTTTCGTTATCACCGCTGTAATAGGCGACGCTTCCGGCTTTAAGCGCGGGGACAAGCAGATACTGCCTGTTGTTTTTAACGCCGTTGATAACAAGCTCGCCTTCCCGGGGCATGTCGGCGCCGGCTTTTGTACCGCAGAGGGTCGTCACCCCTTCCCGGGATTCGGTGATGTTAAGCGCCCAGCTTGACTGGAGGATGATTGTCGCGCCGTTCTTCATCACTATAAAACCGAAGGCGGAATCTTCCACGGTAAATTTCGCGGGATCCCAGTCGCCCCATGGATTGCCGGCTTCCTTTTCCTTATTGAGCTTGTGGTACGCCGTTCCGACGGCGTAGGCCGGTTGATAATTGTTCATCATGAACAGGGTAAGATCCAGGACATGGGTGCCTATATCAATAAGGGAGCCGCCGCCTTGTTTCTTTTCATCAAGGAATACGCCCCATGTGGGAACCGCCCGCCGTCTGAGCGCGGTAGCCCGCGCAAAATAAATTTCGCCCAGCGTTCCTTTGGCGCATTCGGCCTTAAGAAAAAGGCTGTCCGGCCTGAAACGGTTCTGGTACCCAATGGTAAGGAGCTTTCCGCTTTCATCCCTGGCGGCAAGCATGGCTTTGGCCTCGCGGTAAGACTTTGCCATGGGCTTTTCGCACATTACATGTTTACCCGCCCTGAGGGCGCCGACGGAAATTTCGCAGTGCGAATCGTTCGGCGTCAGTACGCAGACTGCGTCAATATCCTCCCTGACAAGTTCCTGCCAGGTTTTGCATATCTTTCCCCTGCCGCCCGCGTATTCCCCGTTTGCCTTTTTGGCCCGCTCCGGGATTATGTCGCAAAACGCCGCAAGCTCAACATCGGGAAGATTCGCAATCGCCGGAAGGTGCTTTCCGTTTGCAATGCCGCCGCATCCTATGACGCCGTATTTCAGTTTTTTAGCCATACTATTTTCCTGCCTTGAAAATAAGATAGAGGAAACCTCTGGAAACTCCGGTTTACGGATATACTCTTATACATCTTAAATTTACACCTTAAATTGGAGTTTGTCATGTGGCGGGCAGCGGGTTCGTCAGGAGTTTGCCGGGCCGCGCGGCGGGGTAAAGGGCGCCGTATGCGTCAAAATAAGACGCCGCGGCGGCCGTATCGGCGCCGGGCACATCGGCGCCGTCCGTAGCCGCGCCGGCAAAGACCGCGGTCCGTATCAAATCAAAATTGGAAAACCCCTGCTCCGCCGCCGATTTCCGGTACTCTTTTTCATCCTTCATCCTGACAAGATCGGCCGGCGCCGCCCTCCCCTTCTTTACGTACCCGCTTCCCCAAAAAAGTGATGAAAGCGAATATTTTTTGAGGCCGCTTCTTATAAGATAATTTTCAGCGGCGTTGATCCGTATCCCCTGAGGCAGGGCCGCGTTCATTTTCACGGCAAAATCCGGGGCCGGATAAGGAAATTCCGTATCAATAGCGGCAATTTCGTTGAACGCCTCAATGCCGACGGACAATGGAGAAACAAATTCGATTTTCTGAATGGGGTTAAAACCCGCCGTAAATACGACCGGTATGCCGGCCCTGATCAGGGCCATCGAAAAGATCTCCACCATGTCAAGATGTGAATGAAAAACGGCGGTTCCTTTTTTTTCATAGGAGAACAACAAACGGCAGGTGTTGGGATCGCCTTTTTTAAGGGGTTCATCTTCGGCGTCTTCGTCCGGCGCTGAAGGAAAAGTGTCCTGATGTATGTTATTTTCGACAATTTTAGTATCATTCAAACAGGAGCCGCAGGGATGGGTGCAGTTTATCATACATGTTGAGGTTAATTGTCCGGTCATGGAATTTGAATATTCCCCTTTCAGGTATCCTGTACCCGTTTGCGGATCTATGCAGTTCCAGGCGGGTTCTTTACCGGGAGCCGGATCGAGCCATGATTGTATGCTGGAGGAAAAACGGCTGCTTATGTCTGTCCAGACGTCCCTGTGCAGATATTCGCTCCAGGCGTCAAAGCGGCACCCCAGGTTGAAAGCTTCTTCAACAATGCCGCAGGCTTTTTCATCGCCCCGGCTTAAAATGCCTTCGATTACCGAGGCGAGGGGATCGGGCATGTTTACCTTGTGGCCCAGCGGTTTAAGGCGGAGGCGTATGTATTCGCAGCGGCGGAGAGCCTCCCCGCCGTCTATCTGGGACGCCCATTGGTAAGGCGTATGGGGTTTTGGTACAAATATCCCAAGGGAAACGGTGCAGCGGGTTCCGGTACGGCGGCCTGTTTCAATTATAAAATCAACGATAGCCTCAGCCTCGCTTTCCGCCGAATGGGGAAGGCCGACCATGAAATAAAATTTAGCGCCCCTCCAGCCGGATTTTTTTGCCTCGGCGAGAATGGCGCACGTATCCTCAAGGGACGCCTGTTTGTTGGCGGCAAGCTGCCAGGCGTCAAGCGGGGTTTCTACCGCAAAGGTAAGGCCGCTTTTTCTTACCCGCGAAATTTTTTCCAGAAGGGAAAGGGAAAAAGTTGAAATTTTCAGGGAAGGAAGCTGAAAAGAAACATGGCGGGCGGAAAAGCGGCGCTCAAGGGAAGAAACCAGTGCGTCGATATGGCGATAGTCTCCGCTTGAAAGCGAATAGAGGCTGATCTCCCGGTATCCGCCTTCTTCAATAAAAGCTTCCGCTTCTTTTGTTATAACGTCAAGCCGCTTCTGCCGCATGGGCCTGTACCAAAATCCCGCATGGCAGAAACGGCATCCGTTCGGGCAGCCCCGCATGATTTCGACCGCCCCGTGCTGCTGGACTACTTTCATGCCCGCCACGGGAAAAACGGCGGGACAGGGCGGCCGCAGCGCAAAACCGGCGTCAATGGCGCGGACCGCTTTTTTCTTTCCCTTTACCCAGACCGAAGGATGGCCGGCTGTTTTTTCAAGCAGGGGCCCCCTTCCCTCCCCCCGCTTCTTCATTTCAAGCAGTTCCATAGCGAGATCGAAAAAGCCCGCCTCCGCCTCGCCTATCCAGAAGGCGTCGGCAAAGGCCGAATACGGAAGGGGGTTGGAAACGCAGCAGCCCCCTATTATCACGACAGGGTCTTCCTCTCTTCTTTGCGCGGCATGAATGGGAATGGAAGAAACGTCCAGCATGGCAAGCACTTCGGTTATTCCCAGTTCATAGCCCAGGGTGAACATGAGCACATGCGTATCCCCAAGGCTTATCCCCGTATCAAGGCCGTAAAGCGGCAGCCGTTTTTCCCTGAGCAGCCGCTCAAAGTCGGGGGCCGG
>JAITJV010000254.1 GCA_031278755.1 Treponema sp.
TGAGCTCCGCGTTATTCGCCATGATAAGCCTGCGCTCACCCTCGCTTGTCCGGTCAAGGATAAGCACATCGTCAATGGCGTTTCCGCTTACATTCCCCGTAACGATAACCGTATCCTTAAAGCGCTTTACCGAATTGGCTTCAAGCTCCAGCGCCGGGGTGGAAACAACAATCCGGCGGTAAAGCCTTGCAAACTGCACCGTGCCCGCCGGAAGGAGTACGTCATTGGCGAAAAATGAAAGTATGGAAACAACGATGCCCACGGTAATGGCGGGAATAAAAACATTTCTGTGGGAAAGGCCGGAGGACAGCATGACCAGTATTTCATTATCGCTTGTCAGGCGTCCCACGGTCATAAGGGTTCCCACGAGCGAGGCAAAGGGCGCCGCCATGGCAATGACCGAAGGAAGCGAAAAAAGAACCAGAAGCGCAACCTGGCCGAAAGGCACGTGTTTGGTGAGTATTTCCTGGGCCATAAGGAGAAGCTGGTTTACAAAAAAAATAAAAAAGAAAAAGAGGAAGGAAATGAAAAACGAAAAAAAGGTTTCACCCAAAATATAGCGGTAAATTGTCCAGGATATGGAACGGAAATTTTCCCCCGCCCTGTCCGGGGATCGGACGCCCCCAAGGAAGCCCTGTGATAAAAGAACCCGCGGCATTTTCATGGCGGCTCCGCTAAATACCCGTGGATCCGAAACCGCCTTCCCCCCTTTTTGTTTCCGTGAGGGAAGCGGCATTGACAGAGTTTGCCCTGCAGACGGGCGCAACCACCAGTTGGGCTATCCTGTCACCGTTACACACCGTAAAGGTTTCGGCCCCAAGGTTAATCAGGATTATTTCCAGGTCGCCCCGGTAATCGCTGTCAATGGTTCCGGGGGAGTTCAGCACCGTTACGCCGTGACGGAGGGCAAGCCCCGAACGGGGGCGTACCTGGGCCTCGTATCCGGCGGGGATTTCTATTCTGAGTCCCGTGGGAATTTTCGCGCGGCCAAGGGGCGGAATATCAAAGGGGACATCAACAAAGGCGCGCAGATCAAAACCCGCCGCGCCTTCGCTTTCGTATTGAGGAAGGGGGATGGAAGCATCCTTCCGTAATATTTTAAGTACGGGCTCCCCGTTCATCCGTCTATGCTCCTTCGATCCTCAAACAGCCCGGACAGCGGTTTTTCCGGCAGCCCTGATAAAAAGCAGGCTGCTAAAAACGGCGGCGGGGGCGTTCTTCCCGGCTATGGTTATCCCGGCCTGAATTCCCGCCTTCGTCCGCTCCGCCGGGGTCAATGGCATCGATGTATGAAAGGTTAAGCCTGCCCATTTTGTCAACCTCAAGCAGCTTTACAGGTATCTCCTGGCCTTCCTTTATCACATCGGTAACCTGGGCGATCCGCTGCCGCGAAAGTTTGCTTATGTGTACCAGCCCTTCCTTGCCGGGGAGGATCTCCACAAAGGCGCCGAAATCCATAATACGCCGGACCACCCCGTTGTACACCCTGCCCAGCTCCGGGTCGGACACAATGCCAAGGACAGCCGTTTTCGCATCCCCGGCGTTTTGGGAAGTTTTGCCGAAGATAGTTACGGTCCCGTCGTTTTCCGTATCGATCCGTACGCTGTACTGTTCACAAAGGGCCTTGATGTTCTTGCCGCCGGGGCCGATGAGGGCGCCGATCTTGTCCACGTCTATCTTGAGGGTTTCGATCTTGGGCGCGTATTCGCTGATATGATCCGTAGGCTTATTGAGGGTTTTGTTCATTATCGAAAGGATATGGAGCCTGCCGCGCCTGGCCTGATCCAGGGCTTTTCGCATAATCTCCGGGCTTACCCCTGCGATCTTTATATCCATCTGGAAACCGGTAATGCCCTCACCCGTACCGGCAACCTTAAAGTCCATGTCCCCCAGATGATCCTCTTCGCCGAGAATATCGGAAAGGACTGCATAACGGCTTCCCTCGGTGATAAGCCCCATAGCGATGCCCGCCACGGGTTTTTTCATGGGAACACCCGCGTGCAGCATAGCAAGCGTACCGCTGCAGACTGTTGCCATAGACGAAGAGCCGTTTGACTCCATTATCTCGCTTACAACGCGTATGGTATAGGGAAATTCATTTTTTGAAGGGATCATTGGTTCAAGGGAGCGCCGGGCAAGGTTACCGTGGCCGATTTCCCGGCGTCCGGTTCCCAGACGGCCTACTTCTCCTACCGAATAGGGGGGAAAATTGTAGTGGAGGATAAAATTTTCCCGTTTATCGCCGTCTATATCGTCGTATATCTGCTCATCAAACACGGTACCCAGGGTAGTAACGGCCAGCGACTGTGTTTCCCCGCGGGTAAAAAGGGCCGAACCGTGGGTGCGGGGAAGGATGCCGACTTCGCAACTTATATTCCGTATATCCTCAGTGCCGCGGCCGTCCACCCG
Source organism: Treponema sp. (assembly GCA_031278755.1). GTDB lineage: Bacteria > Spirochaetota > Spirochaetia > Treponematales > Breznakiellaceae > JAIROE01. The sequence goes on from JAITJV010000254.1 coordinate 2,410, forward strand.
TTTGCCCTTGTCAAGAATAGACGAACGAAGAATGCGGTACTCTATATCCTCAAAAAGCGCCTCAAAGAGCTTCTGCTGCATCTCATCCTGAAGCTGTTCCTCGTATAGGGCTTTTATATCAGCCTTTATCTTTCTGATAGTTTCACGGCGTTCCAGCTTTCCCTTTAAAAAACAGGCTTCCTCCAGCAGAGGATAGGCTTTACCTTCAATAGCCTCTTTGTTTTTAAGAACAGCGTCCGTTTCGGTCAGGGGAAGTTTTTCTTTTCCTGCAAGCGTCCGCAGTTTTTCCTGTAATTCACAGAATTCACTGATAACCTGCCGGGCTTTTTCCAGCGCGGCTATCATCAAATCCTCGCCGGCTTCCCTGGCGCCCCCTTCCACCATCGTAATGCCTTCTTTGGTACCGGCTACGACAATTTCCAGTGTAGAGTTTTCAATTTCCTCATACGTAGGGTTGACTACAAGTTCGCCGTTTACCTGGCAGACTCTTACGCCGGCTATAGGTCCGTTGAAGGGAATATCGGAGATATGGACGGCTGCGGAAGACGCAATAATTGCCAGTATATCAGGCGGATTAACCTGATCAGTGGATAAGGTTGTAGGTACAATCTGGATTTCCCGTCCGAAACTCTTATAAAAGAGGGGGCGCATAGGCCTATCTATGAGCCGCGACACCAGTATCTCCTTGTCTTTGGGCCGCCCCTCGCGTTTAATAAACCCTCCGGGGATCTTCCCCGCCGCATAATATTTTTCGTTATAATCAACCGTAAGGGGAACATAATCCAATCCCTCAACGGCCTCTGACGATGAACATACCGTGGCTAA
>JAITJV010000261.1 GCA_031278755.1 Treponema sp.
GCCTTCGCCATGGCCCTGCGGCCCCTGGTGCGGAAAGGCCGCCTTCTTGCTTTTGACATAGACGCCCAAACCTTGGCGCTGGCGGAACGGGACGGGCTTATTGACGAAGGTTTTGACGGAAGGCAAAAGCCTGAAACCATGCTTTCACGCTGCGATCTTGTATTCCTCTGCCTCAACCCTTCTTCGCTTCTGCGTTTTCTCGGCGCATGGGAAGGGGCGTTCAGGCCGGGATCGCTTGTTACCGACGTCGCCGGCATCAAGGGAAGCATAGCCGCGGCCGCGGAAAAATTCCGCGCGGATGTTGATTTTATTCCCGGACATCCCATGGCGGGATCGGAAAAGGGCGGCTTTATCAACGCGGGACGCTGCGACTTTCGGGGGAAGAACTACATACTGACGCCGCTGAAAAGAAACAGGAGGGAAAACCTTGAATTCCTCAAAGCCCTTATACGCCGCATGGGTTTCAGGACCATCACCGAAACAAGCGCCGAAGATCACGACAGGAAGGCGGCCTTTACCAGCCAGCTCTGCCATGTAATCGCCGCCGCCCTCATCGACTGCGAGGCGGATACGGCCATTACGCGTTTCGGGGGCGGGAGCTTTGAGGATCTTACCCGCATTGCGATGCTCAACGTCCCCATGTGGACCGAACTCTTCATTGAAAACAGTGAAAAACTCCTTGAACGCATAGACCTCTTTGAAAAAAGCCTGGACGCGATTAGGGAGCTTATCGCCCGCGGCGCGGAAAGCGAACTTAAAGCGCGGCTTGGCGCGGTGCGGGACAGGCGGAGCGCGATGAACGGCTGAGGAAAAACCGGCGTCTTTTCAACCGGTTTTCCGCCCGCCGGCCGCGAAACGCGCGTTCTTAAGCGGCCGCCGTCCGGAAACTGAAATTTCCGGCCGTCCCTAATATCCCGCGCGCTTCCGCGCGGCATGTTTCTGCGCCGCGATTTTTTGCGCCGGACAGTCGTCAAACGCGCGCTTGAACCACCTGCAGGTGCGGCATTTGAAACAGCGCACCGGTTCTTTTCCCTGTTCCGTCTTTTTCACCCAGTCGTAGTCGGCGAGTATATTCCGCGCGTAGGCCGCAAAGTCGGCAAGGCCGCCGTTCACGAGGATCTTCCCCTTCTCAATGGTCCCTACGCTGTTTGAAGCTATGACGGGAATCGATACATGTTTTTTTATTTCTATGGCGGTATACACTGCCGAATTGAATTCGACATACTTGCCGGGAACGGGGATCGTCTCGCCAAAGGCGCCTGTTGAAATATTGAGTATGTCGCAGCCTGCTTCTTCAAAGATCTTCGCAAGGGCGATGCCGTCGTCAAGTCCGGGGCTCGCCCCGCCGTACCGTATGCCTATGATGAAGCCGCCGCCGCATTCCGAGCGTATCTTTTTCATGATGTTGCTTACGATGCGCGCCCTGTTTTCCGTGCTGCCGCCGTATTCATCGACGCGTTTGTTTGCCGATGAAGAAATAAAATAACTTAAAAAATAACCGTGCGCCCCGTGAAGCTCCACGCCGTCAACGCCGGCCTTTTTAAGGCGCACCGCCGCCGCGGTAAATTGATCTTCTATTTCCCGTATTCCCGCCGCGTCAAGTTCCTTCGCCTTCAGGGCGCCGCGTTTTGCGGGCGCTTGTTCTCCGGCGGCAAGACTGGGGACGAGCGGTTCGCCCGTAACGGCTTTGATTCCTCCGTGATGTATCTGAACGGTAACAGCCGCCCCCTCGGCATGGCAGACGCCGGCGAGCTTTTCATAGCCCGGAATAAAATCATCGGACCAGATTCCAAGCTGGCTTTCGGTAAGCCGCGCCGCCGGATTTATGCAGGACGCTTCGGCTATGACGAGGCCCGCTCCGCCTTTTGCGACATTCCGGTAATGTTCCAGATGCCGCTGGCTCATCACTCCGTCTTTCGACCAGCCGAAACAAACAACAGGCGGGAAAACAATGCGGTTTTTAAGAACCCTTCCCTTTAAACGGCATTTTTCGAATATCATGATCATACACCCCGAATTCTAAACCGGATGTTCCGGAAGTATTAATCCCGTACCACAATGTTTACAAGTTTGTCCGGCACGGCGATCACCCTGGCAATGGTTTTACCGTTTGTCCATTTAAGCACGCCGGGAAGTTCCTGCGCGGTTTTTTCAAGTTCGTCCTTTCCCGTTCCCGGCGCCGCGGTAAACTTGTCACGAATCCTGCCGTTTACCTGCACCACGATCACCGCTTCCTCATCGGCGGCAAGTTTTTCATCCCAAAGGGGCCACGCGGCCTTTGACACGGATTCACTGTGCCCCAGTTTTTCCCAAAGTTCTTCGCCAAGATGGGGGGCGTAGGCGCTCAGCATGATCACAAAAGGCTCCCAGAGCGCGCGGGGTATGCTTTCGCATTTTGCAAGCTCCGCGGAGTAGATCATCATCTGGCTTATCGCCGTGTTGAAGTTGAGGGTTTCGGTGTCCTTGCTCACTTTTTTGATCGTCTTGTGCAACAGGCGCGTCAGCTTGTCCCGGACCTGCGGGCCCCCTGCTTCGGCGGCGGGCTTTTCCCCTATCGCCCAGAGGCGCTCAAGAAAACGGGACACGCCTATGAGTCCCGCGGTCAGCCATGGCTTGGTTACTTCAAGCGGACCCATAAACATTTCATAGACGCGCATGGAATCGGCGCCGAATTCCCGTATGATGTCGTCGGGGTTGATAACGTTCCCCCGGCTTTTGCTCATCTTCTGGTTGTCTTCGCCGAGTATCATCCCCTGGTTTACAAGGCGCCGGAAAGGTTCGTTCGTGTTGACAAGCCCCAAATCGAAAAGAACCTTATGCCAGAAACGGCTGTAAAGAAGGTGAAGCACGGCATGTTCCACGCCGCCCACATACAGATCGACGGGCGCCCAGTATTCGATCTTGTCCTTTGCCGCAAAGGCTTCTTCGTTTGCGGGATCGAGGTAGCGGAGGTAGTACCAGCATGAACCGGCCCACTGCGGCATGGTGTTGGTTTCACGCCGCGCCGGCCCTCCGCAGCGGGGGCATGTTGTGTTCACCCAGTCGTCGATCAGGCTGAGCGGGGATTCTCCCGTGCCTGTCGGCGCAAAGGACGCAGCTTCGGGAAGGCGGAGGGGGAGGGCGCTTTCGGGAAGAGGCACGATGTACTGTCCGTGTTCTTTCCCGCATTTTTCGCAGTGGACAACGGGGATAGGCTCCCCCCAGTAGCGCTGGCGGCTGAAGACCCAGTCCCTGAGCTTGTAGTTTACCGCGTGTTTTCCAAGCCCTTTTTCTTCAAGCCAGGCCGTTATTTTTTTCCGCGTTTCCAAAGTGGGAAGCCCGTCAAAAGCGCCCGAGTTTACCGACCAGCCGTCCGCCGTGGTGCAGGAAGCGGGCGCCGCGGAGTAATCCGCTCCATCGGGAGGCCTGTCCGAGACTACCTGAATAACGGGAAGCGAGAACACCCTGGCGAATTCCCAGTCCCGCTCGTCATGGGCGGGGACCGCCATGATGGCCCCCGTGCCGTATGAAATGAGCACGTAGTCGGCAATCCAGACGGGGATTTTTTCCCCGTTAACGGGATTTACCGCGTAGGCGCCCGAGAAGACGCCGGTCTTTTCCCTGGCAAGATCCGTCCGTTCCAAATCGCTTTTTTTTGCCGCCGCGTCAATGTACGCTTCGACAGCCGCCTTTTGGCCGG
>JAITJV010000273.1 GCA_031278755.1 Treponema sp.
ATAACGGCTCCGGTGAAATTCCCTGAGCCTTTCCCATGTAAGATCCGGTATGGCCGCCGGATCTCCGCCCGACTCAAAGGCATAGGGCGTGCCGGGAAGCGCCGCCTTGACCGACCAGAGGCCCGCGTAGGTATCCGGCGATGAATAGGCTCCCTTCATCTCGTTGTAGACCACGCCGGTTACAGAAAGCGCCGGCTTACGGCCGGATGATTTTTCACCGGCGGGTTTTTCAAAGATAAACCTGCGGCCTTCCTGCATGAAGGTGAATTCCGAAAGGAGCGGCCTGAACACGGCGTCCCCGTAAACCGACATGAGGTTGAAGTAATCATGCTCGTTTACGGAGCTTGCCGGATAAACCGTTTTGTCGGGAAAGGTCCAGGCGTTAAGAAAAGTCTGAAGGCTCCCCTGGGCAAGTACAAGAAAAGCGTCCTTTAGGGGATAATGCCCGGAGCCGCAGAGCACCGAATGTTCCAGAACATGGGCGGCGCCGGCGTCATCTTCCGGAGCCGTGGCAAAGGCGAAGGAAAAAAGGTTTTCAGGATCGCCGTTATGCACATGAAAAACTTCCGCGCCTGTTTTTTGATGCCGCGCCCAAATCCCCACAGCTTCCAGTTCGGGAAGTTCCCGCACGTCAAGAATTTCAAAACCGCTTTCGATGTTTTTCATACAAGCACATCCTCGCCGCTCAGCATGAGGATGCGGCCTTCTTCACGGGCCTGCCGGAACCAGACAAGGAAATCCCGCAGGGACCTGTCTGTTTCCTTTTTCGGAACGGCTCCGAGGCTTTCGATCTCCTCGTCAAGCAGGGCCCGCCGCCCGGCCGAAATGCAGGAGAGTATCTTTTCGGCGAACAGATCGGACGCGCTTTTGACAAGCGTCGCTATCTCCCTGTCCGTCATGGTCCTGAGCTTCTCCTCAAGGGGCCGCCGTTCGGCGTTGATCACATCGCCGGGCGTGTACAGCCGTTCCCGGAGCTTCTTTCCCAGATCGGGATTCCGCTCCTCAAGTTCGCCGAGGATGCGGCCGCTGAAGGAAAAGTCCCCGTTTTTAAGGATCGCGGCAAGGGTGTTCATGCCGTCAATACGGCCGCCTTCCCCGTCTTCACGGCTTATGTGGCGGGCTTTTTCCTTGAGGGCGGAAGCGGCCCGCTCCAGCACTTCGGGGGAAACCTGGCCCTGCCGCGCGATGCGGCGGACTATACCGGACTTCCGTTCTCCGGGCGTTCCCGCCAGCACGGCGGCCGCCAGCTTTGACGGCAGGCGCGAAAGGATCATGGCCGCGGCCGCGGGGGTTTCTTCCTTCAGCAGCACGGCCACCTGTTCCGGCGAAAAATCATCAAGAAAACCGAAGGGGTTTTCCCGCGATTCGGGAACCGTCCTGTTGACAATCTCTTCCCCCTTTTCCGGCCCGAAGGCGGCGTAAAGGAGCCTCCGCGCCGTTTCCACGCCGCCTGAGGAAGAACCGTAATTGCCGAAAGGACCGGAAAGGAGAGAACGGAATTCTTCAAGAACGGCGGCCCCCTCTTCCGCGGTGATCCCCCGTATTGAGACAATTTCCCGGGAAATCGCCTGGACCTGATCGCTTTCCAGCTCCGAAAGGATGCGGGCGGCTTCGTCGCCGCCTATGAGTATAAGGAATTTGGCGGCCCGTCTGTATTTTGAATCGGGGGAAGCCGCGCCGGCGGGAACAGTCCCGGCGGTTCCCGCGCCCGGCTTTGCGCTTTTGACGAGGCCGCCCGCGCCCGGCTTTGCGCCCTTGACGAGGCCGCCCGCGCCCGGCTGTAAAGCCGCCGGCCGGGGGGGCGGATCTTCGGGGGCATCTTTCCGGTCACGAATGCGCTGATAGGCCGCCGCGGCCTTTTCCACGGCGTTTCCGGCTTTTTCCATACTTTGTATAATACCACTAATCAATGCGGGTGACCACGGTATGCGTCAGGCGCGGACCTGAAAACTCCCGTTTTTCCTTCCTCTGGTTTTTTATGCAAATTGTGATAAACTAATAGTGCGGAAGTTGTTCAGAAACTGAAGTTTCTGAACAACTCCAATATAAAATTAAAAAACCAGGAAGGAGGCAGGGCCGGTGCCGGAACAGTTCTTCCACAGCAATTTTTCCTTTACCGGAGGCGCCGGGAAGATCCCCGGACGGCTTGATGAACGGATTAAAATTCCCGGACGGCCCGGGAATGATTTTAAAGAAAGCGATCTCCCCGCCGCGCGCGCCGCGGCCCGGTCAGGAAAAGCATAATGTCCAATCAACTGCCCCTGTACCATCCCGCCAAACCGGGATTATTTCTTGAACGGCCGCGGGTGGACGGCCTTCTTGAAAGATCCCTGAGCAGCTACCTGGTTACGATCATTGCGGGCGAAGGCTACGGCAAGACGCAGGCGGTCTACTCTTTCCTGTCCAAACGGGGCGAAGACGTTATTTGGGTGCAGCTTTCCGAGCGGGATAACCTGGGGCTGCATTTCTGGGAAAATTTTACCGGGGCGCTGGGGCTTGTAAATTCCGAAGCAGGCAGGATCGTAAGGTCGTTTGGCTTCCCCGATTCGGGCAGCGAATTTGAACGGTACACAAATTTTTTTATGGATAAAATTCCCCCGGCGAAAAAAATTATCATCGTGCTGGATGATTTTTACCTGATCCACGCGCCGCCTGTCCTCCGGTTTTTTGAGCGGAACTTTTCCTATCCGCTGCGGAACAACGCAATCTTCCTTATTTCGCGGACGGAGCCCGTGCTTAACATGATCCCCCTCCTTTCCAAGGGCTGGCTTTCGGGCCTTACTACGGAAGATCTCCGGTTCAGCGAAGAAGAAGTCGCGCGCTATTTTGAACTCCACGGTATAGCCATGTCAAACGATGAACTCGCCAGGGTATATAACGACACCGAAGGCTGGGCGCTGGCGGTCGACCTCCTCATGCGGGACATAAAATCCACCGGCAGTTCCAGCTATACCTGGCAGAATCTTTCCTCCCGTTCCTGGAGAAAAATCGAAGACCGTATCTTCGGATCAATGGAAGCCGGGCTTCGGAAATTTTTCATTAAACTTTCGCTCCTGGAGCACTGGTCGCGGGAGCTGCTTGAAAAACTCGATCCGGAAGGCGGCTGTATCGCCGCCATGGAAGAGTACAGCGCCCTCAGCCGCTACGACGGCTATCTGCACGGCTACCGCCTTCACCATCTCTTTCTGGAATTCCTCCGCGAAAAACAGGATGAACTTGACCGGGAAGAAATCCGGGAAATTTACCTGCTTGGCGCCGGGTGGTGCATGTCAAACCGGCTCCCCACCGACGCGGCGGTATACTATGAAAAAGCCAGGGATTACCGGGGCATCATCATGGTGCTATACACCTTTCCCCATTTTCTTCCCCAGCGGGCGGCGGCTTTCTTCCTGGAACTCATCAACCACATCTGTCCTCCCATTGGCGAAAACCCCGATTATACTTACCTGTGGTTTGTCTCGCGTCCCAGACTGCTGATATTTCTGGGCCGTTTTGACGAATCGTTTGTTGAATGCAGGAAGTCCATCGAATTCTTTGAAGCCCTTCCCCTCAACGCCGGCAACGCCCACATACTCGCCCACTGTTACAGCACTCTTGGAATCCTTTCCATGGTTACCTGCCGTTTCACCAAGAGCTACAATTTTCTCCCCTATTTTGAAAAAGCCGATTATTACTATTCAATGAACAAAGATCCGGTACAGCGTCCGGGTATAAAATGCAATATCGGCGCCTATGTCATGCAGGTCGGTTTTCCGGCGGAAAAAGGTGAATACGAACGGCTCATGGAATCACTCGTCCCCGCCATTGTACACCTGACCCATACGGGAAACGGATACCTGTACGGCCTTGACGCCCTTTCATGGGCCGAGCTGTTCTATTACCGGGGAGACCTTACCGGCGCCGAACAGTTCGCGCGCAAGGCGATTTTTATGAGCCGGGAAAGGGAGCAGTATGAAATTGAAAAACACGGGCTTTTTCTGCTTCTCCGCACAACCTTCCATACCGGAAGCCTCCCGGATCTGGAAAAAATTCTGCGGCAGCTTGAAGCCCAGCTTGAAATCGAGGAATACATCAACCGTTTTATCTACTATGACATAATCACGGGATGGTACTGCATACAGACAGGAAAACCGGAAAAGATTGCCTCATGGCTTAAAAACGATATTGAAGAGGACGAACTTAACAGCATATTCCCGAGCATTGATATTCTGGTCAAAGCCAAATACGCCTTCATAAAAAAACAGTACGAAAAAACAATAGATATAGTCGGCCGCGGGGAAGGCAAACACGGCATAGGAAACTACCTCCTGGGCAAGCTTGAATTGAAGCTCCTTGAAGGGGCGGCAAAGTACCGCCGGGGGGAAAAAGAAGAAGCTTTTGAAGCCCTGGAAGCCGCCTGGGAAATGGCGTCCCCCAACAGTCTGGACATGCCCTTTATTGAACTCGGCGAAAACATGCGCCTGATGGCCGGAGACTACCTTGCCGAATGCAGGGAAGGCGAAAAAAGCGTTCCCCGCCCCTGGCTTGAGACGATACGGAACAAGGCGTCCGCCTACGGAAAAAAACTTGCCCAGATCGCCCTTCAATACGGAGACGGCGGGCAGGAAGGAAGCGGGAAAATATACCTTTCCAGAAAAGAAAGGGATATTCTGGAAGGGCTTTCCCGGGGACAGAGCAGGGAGGAAATCGCCGGAAAAACAGGCCTTTCCCTTAATTCGGTAAAACCGATGATCAGGTCCATATACAGCAAACTCGGAGCGGTAAACCGGGCCGATGCGGTGCGTATCGCCACCCAGTCCGGCCTTCTTCCCACCGGGGAAAAAAGAAACATCAGACAAAACTAAAGAAGGCTCCGGAAACCCCGCCGGATTTCCGGAGCCTTCGGCGGCCGGAGTTTTCGGCAGAACGCCGCGCCAGGAAAACTGCCCGGGCAAGGTTTTCAAATTTTCCGGACGGCCGCGGATTCCTTTAATTTTCTTTCATTTGAAACTCTTTTTTTTTACCAAAGGGGTGTATTCCGTTCATTTTAGAAGCCTATAGTAAAACACGGAGGAAGGAAATAATGTACATTGATAAACAAACAGAACTATTGGAGAAATCGGACAAGCGGGATGCAGTCGCCGTAGACACCATAATAAATAAACGCGAAATTGAACCCTTTCTCCAGAAAGCAT
>JAITJV010000276.1 GCA_031278755.1 Treponema sp.
ATACGCCGCGGAAAGCCCGGCGGGACCGGCCCCGATAACGGCGACTTTTTTCCCGTTGCGGGAACGGGGGGGGCGGGGGACCACAAGGCCCATGCCAAACGCTTTTTCTATTGCCGCAAGTTCGTTCTGCCGTATCGTTACCGGTTCGTCATTTGCCCCGAGTACGCAGGATGCTTCGCAGAGCGCGGGGCATACGCGGCCGGTGAATTCGGGGAAGGGGTTGGTGTCTTCAAGAACCGCCCATGCCCCGGTCCAGTCGCCCCGGTAAATACGGTCCTGCCATTCGGGCATGACGTTGGAAACGGGGCAGGCCCAGTGGCAGAAGGGAACGCCGCAGTCCATGCAGCGGGCCGCCTGCGCGCGCCTGTCTTCATCGGGAAGAAGGGTCTCCACTTCGCTGTAATCGTTGATCCGTTCCTCGACGGGGCGGTAGCCTGAAGCCTTCCGCTTTATTTTAAGAAATCCCTTTGGATCGCCCATTACGATCTCACCTCCAGTTCCTCCCGTTCCCGTATCTCGTAAAGTTTTCTGTCCAGTTCGGCGAGTTTCATCTCCTGCAGGGCCCGTTTGTATTCAACAGGAAGAACCTTGACGAATTTCCGCCTGTTTTCCTCCCATGAAAGAAGCATCCCCTTTGCGTAGGAGGAACTTGTCCAGTAAACGTGCTTCTCGATGCAGTCCCTGACGAATTTTTCATCTTCTTCGTTTTCGAGGCCCGAAAGTTCGACCATTCCCCTGTTGAGGAAGTATTCAAAGTTTCCGTTTTTGTCGAACACATACGCTATGCCGCCCGACATGCCGGCGGCGAAATTCCGGCCGACGTTTCCCAGAACCACAAGGCGGCCGCCCGTCATGTATTCGGCGCAATGATCTCCGGCGCCTTCAACTACGGCGACGGCGCCGGAATTGCGGACGCAGAAACGCTCCCCGGCGATCCCGGCCGCGTAAAGTTCCCCGGACGTTGCGCCGTAGAGCACCGTGTTCCCGATGATGATGTTTTCTTCGGTTTTGAACGCCGATCCGTCGGGCGGCGCAACGGCGATGCGGCCGCCCGAAAGCCCCTTGCCCAGGTAATCGTTGGCGTCCCCCGCGAGGCGGAAGGTGATCCCCCGCGCAAGAAAGGCCCCGAAGCTCTGTCCCGCGGAACCGGTAAAATCAACCGTGATGAAATTCTCGGGCAGCCCGTAGCCGCCGAAGCGCCTTGAAACTTCCCAGGAAAGCATGGCGCCCACGGCGCGGTCGGTGTTTTTAACCGTAAAACTGACGGCCGTCGGCGTTTTTTTGTCCAGCGACGGAAGGCATTTTTCGATGAGCCGTTTGTCCAGAACATGCCCCGTCCTGTGTATCTGATCCTGAACGCAGCGGGTTTCCTGCCCGCCGGGAATAGAGGCGGGGCCTTCGGCCCTGAAAAGCAGGCGTGAAAGATCCACCCCCGCCGCCTTTTTCAGGGCGAGTGAATCCCCGGACTGAATCTTCCGCTGAACCAGGAGATCCGGCCTCCCGACAAGATCGTCAAAATGCCTGAAGCCCAGCGCGGCCATGATTTCCCGCACTTCTTCCGCAAGGAAGCGGAAAAAGTTGATGAGGTGTCCGCTTTTACCCTCAAAACGCTTCCGCAGCTCAGGGTCCTGCGTCGCCACTCCCATGGGGCACGTGTTTTCGTGGCACTTCCTCATCATGACGCAGCCAAGGACGATAAGGGCCGAAGTCCCAAAACCGAATTCCTCCGCGCCCAGCATGCCGGCAATGACAATATCGCGGCCTGTTTTAAGCTGGCCGTCGGTCTGGAGCCGCACCCGTCCGCGCAGCCCGTTCTGTACCAGCACCTGATGGGTTTCCGAAAGGCCCAGCTCCCAGGGAAGGCCCGCGTGCCGTATGCTGGACTGGGGGCTTGCCCCCGTTCCGCCGTCGTAGCCCGAGATGAGGATGTTGTCCGCATGGGCCTTGGCGACGCCCGCGGCGATGGTTCCCACGCCGGTTTCGGACACCAGTTTGACGCTGATACGCGCAAGCGGATTGGCGTTTTTAAGATCGAAGATAAGCTCCGCAAGATCTTCGATTGAGTATATGTCGTGATGGGGCGGGGGGCTTATGAGGGTGACTCCCGCCGTTGAAAAGCGCGTCCTGGCGATGTTGACGTCGACTTTGTGTCCGGGAAGCTGGCCCCCTTCGCCGGGTTTGGCCCCCTGGGCGATCTTGATTTGCAGTTCAACGGCGTTTGTAAGGTACTCGCTTGTAACGCCGAAACGCGCCGACGCAACCTGCTTTATAGCCGACCGCGCCCATGTTCCGTCGGGGCGCACCGTGTAGCGTTCGGGGTTCTCGCCGCCTTCGCCGGAGTTGGAACGGCCCTTTATTGAATTAAGCGCGACGGCAATAGTCTCGTGGGCTTCCTTTGAGATGGAACCGAAAGACATGGCCCCGGTTGTAAACCGCTTCATTATTGATTCGGCGCTTTCCACTTCATCAAGGGGCAAAGGGGCGGACGGCGTGTTTGAGAGTCCTGCGCCCGCCGGCGAGGGGAACCTGAAATCAACAAGGCCCCGTATCACATGGGGGCTCCGGTTAAGGTTGTCGGCAAGGGCGGTAAACTTCTTGAACTTCGCGTAATCTCCGGTACGCGCCGCCCACTGAAGCATGTGTATCATGTCGGGATTCCAGGCGTGGCGTTCCCCGTTTTTCCGCCACCGGTACTGGCCGTCGCCTGAAAGGAGGCAATCGCCCGGACCGGGTTTTTCACCCGCCGCGGCATACGCTTCCCGGGCGGAAAAGTAATGGGCAAGGGCTTCTTCTTCAAGTTCGGCAAAACCCGCCCCGGATATGCGGCTTACCGTACCGCGGAAACATTTCTCGACGACCGCGGCGGAAAGCCCGATGGCTTCAAAAACCTGGGCGCCCCGGTACGAACGGAGGGTGCTGGTCCCCATTTTCGACATCACCTTGAGCATGGCCTTCGCAATACCTTTAAGGTAGTTCTTTTCGGCATGGACAAAATCGCCCGTTCTGCAGCCGTCAAAACTCCGGCATATTTCGGCAAGCGCGGCGAGGGCCCCGTAGGGCGACACAAGATCGGCTCCGTAACCGAAAAGAAGGGCGAAGTGCATGATCTCCCGGGGTTCCGCCGATTCAACAATTATTGAAGCTTTCATTCGAAGGCCCTGTTCAATAAGGCCGTGATGCACCGCGCCCGTTGCAAGCAGGGCCGGAACCGCGCAGCGGCCCTTTTCGGGGGACAGAGCTTCGCGATCCGAAAGAACAACAAGGGACGCCCCGCCTTTTACCGCTTCACAAGACTTTGAAACGAGGAGATCCAGCGCGGCTTCGAGGCCGGAAACCTTTCCGTCCGGTTTTTTGGAAACGTCGAAACTTGCGTCAAGGGTAACCGCCCTGAAAACATCGCTCCTGATTGTCAAAAGGCGTTTGAAATCCGCCGGCGTCATGATGGGGTTAAGCACCTTGATCCTGCGGCAATGGGTTTCGTTTTCTTCAAGGAGATTCCCCTGCGGCCCCGCGAAACTGGTCAGCGTCATGACCAGGTCTTCCCGAATGGAGTCAATAGGAGGGTTTGTTACCTGGGCAAAAACCTGCTTGAAGTAGGCGTACACACGCTGGGGCATTCCGGAAAAGACGGCAAGGGGAGTGTCCGTGCCCATTGAAGAGGTGGGTTCCTGCCCGCTGACCGTCATGGGGATAAGGAGGTTTTCCCTGTCTTCCCTGGAATAGCCCATGGACTTTTCCATGAAAAGAACTTCTCTGCCGCCGCTGAAAAGGGGATCGCCCGTTTCGCCGTAATCCGGCCCGTCCCCGTCCAGAACGTCAAGGTTCCGTTTAAGCCATTCGCCGTAGGGCCTGCGGCTGTATACGGCGCGCTTTACTTCTTCATCGGGGATGATACGGCCTTCAGCCATATCCACAAGGAGGAGTTTCCCCGGAAGGAGCCGGCCCTTGTACTCCACATCCCCCGACGCAAAATCCTGCACGCCTGTTTCGGAAGCCATGACGATCATGCCGTTCCTTGTTACCGTGTACCGCGAAGGGCGGAGGCCGTTTCTGTCCAGCGTACCGCCTACATAACGGCCGTCGCAGAAGACCATGGAGGCCGGCCCGTCCCAGGGTTCCATCATGCAGGCGTGGTATTGATAAAATGATTTAAGATTATCGGAAATGGGGTTCTTGTCGTTCCAGGATTCGGGGATCAGCATCATAAGCGCATGGGGAAGGCTGCGGCCGGACATGACCAAAAGTTCCAGGGCGTTGTCAAAACTTGCCGAATCGCTTTTGCCGTCCTCGATAATGGGGAGTATGTCTTTCAGATGCCCGCCGAAGCGGGGATGGGAAAAAAGCGCTTCCCGGGCCGTCATCCAGAAACGGTTGCCTTTAATCGTATTGATCTCGCCGTTGTGGGACACCATGCGGAAAGGCTGGGCAAGCGGCCAGTTGGGAAAGGTATTGGTTGAAAAACGGGAATGAACCAGCGCAACCCCGGTCGTCATGGTTTCGTCCCGGAGTTCGGGAAAGTACTCTTTTAGCTGCGTGGACATCATCATGCCCTTGTACACGATAATGCGCGAAGAAAGCGAAGGCATGTAGGCTTCGATCCCCTGCCCGTTGAGCAGCTTTTCCAGTCTTTTTCTGAAAATATAAAGCCGGAATTCAATGTCCGGCACGCGGTCCGCGTCCGGCGGGTCCCCGCGGTTTCCGGTCCTGTCTTCCAATACCAGCTGCCTGATCGCGGGCTCGGCGGCCCTGGCTATAAGGCCTATGGCGTCCCTGTTAACCGGAACGTCCCTCATGGCGCAGATGGTAAAGTCCGTAAGGGAAGCCGTTTCTTCGACGGCCTTGAGGATGATTTGCGTATGCTCGCCGGCGTTTTCATCATTCGAACCGGGGAAAAAAATCAGCCCGGTTCCGTAGGCGCCGTTTTCCGGCAGGCCGGGAATAAGTTTTTTATAAAAATCATGGGGAATGTGAAGCAGGACGCCTGAACCGTCGCCTGTTTTATTGTCCGCGCTTTCGGCGCCCCTGTGCTCCATCCGTTCAAGGACTTCAAGCCCCCGCTTCAGAATACCGTGGGATCTGCGGCCCTTTATGTCCGCCACAAAACCTATGCCGCAGGAATCATGTTCATCCTCCGGCCTGTACATACCGGTACGCTGGTCCCCCTCCTTGTGATCGCCCATGATGACTCCAGTAATAAGATGAGCCTGTTTCAAAATCCGGTTGGTTTTGAAACAGGTTCCTGGAAAAACCGGTCAAAAACCCGGTTAAATCCAGGGAAGCCGTTCCAAAGACTGAAGTTCCGGAACAGCCCCGGATGAATAATATTACTGAAAAGAGAGGGGCTTATGCAATCAACAAACCCGGCGCAAGCCTCCCCCGGGGGCCGCCGAAGCAAACGGCGCTTCCGCGCCACATACAGGTACGGAGGCGCTTTTATGCGGAAAAACGGGAATTTATTGTTAGCGACGGGTTTAATACCCCGGATCTCCGCTCTGCGGAGGCTCATTTGTCCGGAAACAGGTTCCATGTGAAACTGAGTCCGGTGGAAAAACGCAGTCCGGCGCAAATATCGGCGTTCATGTTCCTGCCCGGCGAATCGCTGAAATAGGACTGCCAGGCAAATTCACCGTAAAGGGCCAGTACGCCGTTTTTTACTTTCCAGGAAAAAGGCGCGGCCGCAATGCCCGCCGTGCCCATCCACGAGGTTCCGCCTTTATAACGCCGTTCCCCGTCCGCTGTTTTCAGTACGGCGTCGCCGAAGCTCAGGGAAGGCCCCAAAAAAATCCTGATCCGTTCGTCAAAGCCCGCGGACAGGGTTATAGGCAGGCGGAAAACACCCAGGGCGTTGTCCCATTCGGGCCTGAGTTCCAGGGCGAGCAGTACGGGCTTCTTCCAGGTATGGGTCTCCGCGGCCACCCGGATAAATCCGGCGCCTCCCCGAATGGGGAAGTGGTCTTTCAGAAAGCCGTTCCAGGAAGGGGCAAAACCCAGCCCCATACGGTATATCCCCAGCTCCGGTTCGTCTTTTTCGCCGTCATTGTCCGGGATCTTGGCCCCCGGCCTTGCCGTGCCCGGAATCACCACGCCGGCCGCGGGGGCGGAACCGGCCGGAACAGCCGCGGGATCAGGCCCGGCCGCGGGAACGGCGGCCGTAACGCCGGCTTCCGGGGGCAAAGCTCTTCCCGCTCCCGCGTAGGTTCTCCGCCAGTACGCCTCGTTCAATTCAGAGTAGATCACCCCGGTTTTGGGACCCGCCGAAGCGGCATGTATAAAGCGGTTGTTTCCGGTGTAGATGCCCACATGCGAAATAGTCCCCGCGGCGCCTGTCTTGAAAAAAAGAAGATCGCCCGCCTGTAATTCTCCGTCGCTTATCTTTTCGGCCCAGTTGTAAAGCCCCCCGGTAGTACGGGGCACGGAAACGGAAAGCGCGTCCTTGAAACTCCGGTAAACAAAGCCCGAGCAGTCAAAACCCTGGCCGTCTATGCCCCCGTAACGGTAACGGGTTCCGTGGTATTTTTCGGCCGCGGCGAGCACCTTAAGCCGGGCGGCCGCGGCTTCTTCCGGGGTGTTCCTGTCCAGCGGAGCGGCAAAAAGGCCGCCCTGAAGAAAGAGGCCCGAAATAATAATGAATAAAACCGTTTTACGCATGATTTTTAATAGTATCGGCGAATTTATTCCCGGACATTCACAGAAAGTCCGGTTAAATGACCCGCGCTGTTGCCGGGGCCGCCTGCCGAGCGCCTGCCGCCGCGCTGTTAGCGGGGCCGCCTGCCGAGCGCCCGTTTCAGCGCTTCAAT
>JAITJV010000119.1 GCA_031278755.1 Treponema sp.
CGGGAAGCGGGTAACGCTTACGGGCATAAGCGATCAGTTGGCGGACAGGGCGGCCGAAGCCGCCGAAAAGTACCGCATACGCCATGTTAAAACTACCGAAGAACTTATCGAAAGCGGCGATGTTGACATAATCCTTAACATAACCCAGCCGCAGAACCACTACGGGGTAACCCTTGCCGCGGTAAAGGCGGGGAAGCATGTGTACAACGAAAAACCGCTTTGCGTAAGGTGTGAAGAAGCGGAAGAGGCGCTTAAGGCCGCCGCGGAAAAAAAGGTGCGCATAGGCGGCGCTCCCGATACGTTTTTGGGGGCGGGCATTCAAACCTGCCGCAAGCTCATTGACGACGGCTGGATAGGAAAGCCCCTTGCCGCCGCCGCTTTTATAGCGAATCACGGCCATGAGCACTGGCACCCCGATCCGGAATTCTATTACAAGACGGGCGGCGGCCCCATGTTTGATATGGGGCCCTATTACCTTACCTGCCTTGTGAATCTGCTCGGGCCTGTTGTCCGTGTGTCGGGTTCCGCAAAGACGGGGCTGAAAGAAAGGCTTATCACGAGTGAACCGCACGGCGGTGAGACGATCAAGGTTGACGTTCCGACCCATATTGCAGGAACGCTTGAATTTGCCGAAGGAACGGTGGGGACTATCGTCACCAGCTTTGAAGTGTATTCCCATACCCTGCCCCATATTGAAATTTACGGAAGCGAAGGAACCCTCCGCGTACCTGATCCCAATACCTTCGGCGGCCCTGTCTTTGTGCGGAGGGGAAGGGCGGAGGACTGGTCGGAGATTCCCCTGATTAAGGATTACCCCGATAACAGCCGCGGCCTTGGCGTTACCGACATGGCGGAAGCAATAGCCGGGAACCGCCCGCACCGCGCTTCGGGGGAACTTGCCTTTCATGTGCTTGAAATCATGCACGGCATACACGACGCGTCGGCCGCCGGAAAATATTATCACATGAAAAGCACCTGCGGCAGGCCGGATCCCCTGTAAGAGAGTCCTTCCCGCCCGCCTGTTTCCGGTCCGGAGGCCGGCGGCGGGATGGCGGCTCGGTATCCGGGAGCGGGCGGATGACGGTCGGGAGCGGATAGCCCGGAGGTCAGCGGGGCGGGGCTGTTTTTTCCCGGTATTCCCGGGCGCTGCATCCGGCGATCTTGTTGAAATGGCCGCTGAATATTTTATATGAACTGTAGCCTACCCTGTCGGCGATTTCGTAGAATTTCAGGTCTGTTTTTCCCAGCAGCTCCTTCGCCTTGCCGACGCGGATGATGTGGAGCCATTCGTTAAACCCCCGTCCCGTCCTGCTTTTGAGAAGCCGGGTCAGATAGCCCGGCGAGATGTGCATGGCTTCCGCCGCGCCGGTCAGCAGAATGTCTCCCGAACAGTTCTCGGTTATGAAGTTGAGGGTGTTTCTGATTTGATTCCCGTACCGGGAGTAGCCGTCGTTCAGGGAGGATACGAATGCTTCCTTTATGCCGCCGGCCGTATACGGCCTTCCGAAATGTTCGGTCAGGCGCGTGTAGACGTCGCTGTTTTCACTGAACATCTTGATTGACCTGGCCAGGCTGAGGAAAATATCCTTGAATGTTTCGTTGTCCGGCGCCACCCGGTTAAGGAGATCGAACATGGCGTCGGTTTCCCGGGACAGGGCGCCGAAGTCGCCGCTCTGTACGGCCCGGACGATGCCGCGTTCGAACAGGAGGATTTTCTGTTCGGGGACCTCTTCGAACCGCGTATTCGCCTGTACGAAAAGACAGGGCCCCCTGAACCAGATAGAGCGGGACAGGGTTTCCCTGCACGATTTGTATAAATCCCGCAGCGTTTCCAGCGTACACGCCTCGCCGCAGCAGGGCAGGAACATGGGGTTCCTCAGGCTTTCAATCTGCCCCGCAAGGGAAAGAACCTCCTCAGGCGGCGGATTTTCCTCCGTATTGAGTACGGCGACGATGACGCCGTCTTCCTTTGCTATCAGTTCCGGCGAATAGCGGTACAGGCGGCCGCTTATGCTCTGGATCATCTCCCATTCGCGTCCCGGTTTTGACGCCGCCAGAAAGAGAGAGAACAGGGGGCCTGCAAGGCTGGCCCGGCAGAACGATATTTTTTCCGCGAGTTCCCCGGACATTCCCTTTTCCAGAAGCTCTTCCACCAGATGGGTTTTGATAATGTCCATGTTTTCATTGATGATGTGCTCCATCCGGGTGTTCCGTCTTTCTTTCTCCCTTTCCAGCAGAATTTCGTCCCTCTGTTCAAGGACGGCCTGGAGTATTTGCTCTTTTCCGGCAGGCTTGAGGAGGTAGTTCTTTACGTCGAGTTTTATCGCCTCCATCATGTATTCCTTGTCGCTGTATCCGGAAAGGACGATCTTTCTTGCCCCGGGAAGGTATTCAAGCAGCCGGCCGAGAAACCAAAGGCCGTTTTCGTTGGGCATGCGTATATCGCAGATGATTATGTCGGGCCTGAGGGCCTGGGCCTTTTCCAGGGCGCCGGCGCCGCTTCCCGCCTCCCCCGCCACGGTGATGCCGTATTTTTCCCAGTCTATGGATCTGGAAAGGCCGCGGCGTATTACCGCTTCGTCATCGACGATCATAAGACGAATCATTGTTACCCCCCCCCCCCCCCCCCCGTTCTTTCAGGCTGCCGTATCGTTACCAGCACTCCGCCGGGCCGGTTTTCAAACCGCAGCCGGTAATTTTCCCCAAAGTACATCTGAAGGCGGGAATTCACGTT
>JAITJV010000319.1 GCA_031278755.1 Treponema sp.
GGGGATCCGACGCCCAGGTGATAGGCTGCCCCAAAACCATAGACGGGGATCTTAAGAACGAATATATCGAAACGTCTTTCGGTTTCGATACCGCCTGCAAGACCTACAGCGAACTTATCGGAAATATCGAAAGAGACGCGGCAAGCGCCAAAAAATACTGGCACTTTATCAAGCTTATGGGCCGCGCGGCGAGCCATATCGCGCTTGAATGCGCCCTTCAAACCCAGCCCAATATATGCCTTATCTCCGAAGAGGTGGAAGCCAAGGGGCTTTCCCTCAATCAGGTGGTGGATCATATCTGCGCATCCATAATGCGGCGCGCTGAAAACCATGACAACTACGGCGTGGTGCTCATACCCGAAGGGCTTGTGGAATTCATTCCCGAAATGAAAAAACTTATTGACGAACTCAACGACGCCATGGCGGACGGTCAAAAAGAATTTTCCAGGATCAGTTCTTTTATTGATCGGATTTACTGGCTGGGAAGAAAAATTTCGGAGCCGTCTTACCACCTTCTTCAGAGCCTTCCCCCGGATATCGCGCGGGAATTTCTCATGGACCGGGACCCCCATGGAAACGTCCAGGTTTCCCGTATTGAAACGGAAAAACTTCTTATCAGCATGACCGAAAAGAAACTCCAGAGCCTTAAGGAAGGCGGACTCTACAAGGGAAAATTCAGCCCGCTTGGCCACTTCTTCGGCTATGAAGGCCGCTGTGCGTTTCCTTCCAATTTTGACGCCGACTACTGCTACAGTCTGGGCTTCGGGGCTTTTGTGCTCATCGCGTCGGGCCTTTCAGGTTATCTTTCCAGCGTGCGCAACCTTATCGCCCCGGCCTCCGAGTGGAAGGCGGGCGGCGTTCCCCTTACCATGATGATGAATATGGAACAGCGCCACGGCGCAAAAAAACCGGTTATCAGAAAGGCGCTGGTGGAACTTGAGGGAAAGCCTTTTAGGGAATTTGATTCGCTGCGGGACGTCTGGGCGGTTAAAACCTGCTACCTTTTTCCCGGAGCCATACAGTACTTCGGGCCGCCTGAGGTTTCCGACACGCCGGCAAAAACCCTGGCTCTGGAGCATCGAAAATGAAAAAAACCCCGGAGGGACGGCAGGGTATTTTCAGCGCGCGGGCGTTCCGCTGATGGACGGCGTTGCTTTTTTTATCATAGTCATTATTGCCGCCTTTCTGTTTGCCGTAATAGGCGTTGCGGTATTGCTGAAAAAAACAGGCCGTATCGAACGTAACATTGCCGGCCTTGAAAACAGGATAAGGGCGCAGGAGCAATTCATCCTGAACCTCGGCGCCGGAACAATTTCCGGTGCGGCTGAATCCCCTGAACCCGCCAAAGAAGCGGCCGCGGCTCCCGAACCCGCGTCCGCGCCGGCTCCTGGCCACGCGGCCGCGGAAAACCCGGTTCCTGACCACGTTCCCGTTCCGGCGCAAAAACCGGCGCCATACAGATCGATCCTGAATTCCGCGGCGGCTTTTGTACGCGGGGGAAATTTATGGGCCGCGGGGGGCGTTGTGCTCCTCATCGCCGGCTTTGCCATGCTTATCACCTACCTTGCACGGCGCGGTTTTTTTACCGTAGAGACGGGCATAGCCGCCGCAGCGTTTTCGGGCCTTGTCATGCTTGCTGCGGGGCGGCGTTTCCGGAAAAAACGCCCGGTCTTTTTCCTCATCCTCCAGGGCGGCGGTATAGGCATGCTCTACCTTTCCGTGTATGCCGCCCACAAGCTGACCCCGTATTTTCCGGCGCCCGTTTCCCTTGTTCTTATGAGCCTTTTTGTTCCTCCGGCGGTGATCCTCGCCCTCTTTCAGAGTTCCGGCGCCGGCGGAACCCGGGGTTCGCAGACGCTGGCCTTTCTCGGTTTCCTCGGCGGTTTCGCCGCACCCCTGCTTCTTGCATCGGGCGGGGGAAACCACGTATTTCTTTTTTCGTATTATCTTGTCCTTGACGCGGGGGTTCTTGTCATTGCGTTTTTCCGCCGCTGGAAGGCCCTCTCCATTCTGGCTTTCTGTTTTACCTTCGGCGCCTCGTTTTACTGGATGACCCGAAATTTTATCCCCGCTTTCTTTCCGTCTTCCGAACCTTTTTTTATAGCGTACATCCTCCTCTTTACCGTTCTCGGCGTTTCCGGTTCCGGAAAGACCCGCTTGCCCGGCGCTTATTCCGGCGGATTCATCACCCTGCTTACGCCTTTTCTGGGCGCCGTTCTTCAATGGATGGCGTTTTCCCATATAGAACACGGCTACGCCGTCGTAAGCCTTTCCTTTTCCGTTTTTTATATAAGTTTTGCGGTGATAATCCGGAAACTTGGAAGCGTGCGGCTCTTTTCCGAAGCGTATCTTTTTCTTGCCGCGCTTCTGGCGAATCTTGCCCTTCCCCTGGAACTTTCCCCGCGGTTAACAAGCGCGCTCTGGGCCGTCGAAGGGGCGGCGTTTTTTTTCCTCGCCCTCAGGCTGAAAAAGTTCCGCCCGGCGCTCGGCGCCCTTGCGCGCCAGGCGGCCGCGGCCCGGGCCTTTGTCTTTGAAAAAACGGACGGGGGAAATTCAAGCGGGGCTTCGCCCCGTTTTACCGGAGCGCTGGTGATCTCCCTTTCGGCCTTTGTGATCATGCTGCTCGCGGAAAGATTCACAAAAAAAGAAAAAGGCGTAAAAAATACCCTTGAAAAACTATACCCCGCTTTTCCCTTCGTCATGTGCGCGTGGGCCTGTCTCTGGTGGTTCGGCGGCTGGCTGTATGAAATAAACCGGGCTTCTTCTTTTCCCGCGGAATTTTTCTTTATCCTTTGTTCGGCGTCGGCGCTTTTATCATGCGCGGCGGCGCTTGTCTCCGGTTCAAACGCGCTGTTCATGGGCCTTGTTCCTTCCCTGGTATTCGCGCTCGGACTGGTGCTGGGAACCATGGGCGGCTTTATCGGCGTTTCCCGCTTCCCGGACGGCGTTTTTACCGCGCTAACCATGCGGTTCAGCGTCAACTATTTCAGGGGCTTTTATGCGTGGTCCTGGATCGCCTTTTTCGCAAGCCAGGGCCCCGCGTTGTTTTTTTCACGGAAAAAAATGGAGGAAGCCGTCCACGGGATATGGCTTGCGTCGTGCGTGCTCGTCACCGCCGCCGTCCTCAGCGCCTCGGGCCGGGCGCTGACCGTCTTTCTCGGCCTTTCGGTATCCTGGACCAGTTTTGCAGGGCTTCTTCCCCTTTTTGCGGCGGTGATAATCCTCAGCCTCTGCCTGCGCCGCGCTTTTACGGCCGGAATCAGGGCCCGTATTGTTTTTTTAATACTTCCCCTCGTTCTCTGCTGCATCCTTTCACTCAGGTTTATCGTGAGCGTTTTCCTTCCCGGCGATCCCGCCCCCCTCCCCCTTTACATCCCCGTCCTCAATCCGCTTGATCTTGAGGAACTGTTCTGCATCGCCGTCTTCCTCCTCTGGCAGATGCTGCTGCTCAAAAAAAGCGCGAAAGAAGGGGCCGCGGAAACCGGGGCTTTGCGCGGCGTGGGAAAAGCCCCGCTTGTAAGCATTGTTGATGTTTCGTTTTTTATTTTTGCCATGGCGGCGGCGGCGCGGGGCGTTCATTTTTACGGCAAGATCCCCTGGCGGAGCCTTCCTGAGTCGGGCGTGTTTCACCTTGCCGTTTTCATACTCTGGGCGGTCTACGGCATAGCCCATATAATCGCAGGAAACAAAATTTCCCGGCGGCGTATCTGGATTGCCGGCGCATCTCTTACGGCGGCTGATATTGCGAAACTTATTCTCCTTGATCTCGCCGGGCAGGGGGCGGTAAAAAGAATAGTGTCCTTTTTTATTGCGGGCCTCGCCCTCCTCCTTATAGGGTGGATTGCCCCGCTGCCCCCCGCGGCGCAAAAGGCTGATACAGGAAAACAATGAACAAACGCATCCCCTTTTTTGTTTTGATTTTTGCCGCCGCCGGTCTTTTCCCGCAAAACAAACCGGCCGGTCCGGAACCGGATGATTTTGCCGGAAACATAAGTCTTTCGGGAACGGCGGGCCGGCTTCTTTCCCTTGAAATTCCCGAAGAAGTTTACCGCGGCCTCAGACGGGCCGACATGGCCGACATGAGGGTTTTTGACGCGGAAGGACTTCCCGTTCCTTTTACGGTCCGCCCGGTTCCGGGGCAGGTCTTTACCCCTCCGCCCCGGACAATACCTTTTTTTATCTGGGAAAAGGAAACGGCGCTTCCGGCCGGCGCCGACATAGAGATAGACGCGTCGGGAACGGTAATCCGCATCAACAGCCGGGGGGGTCCTTCAACAGGACGAACCAACGCCGCATACCTTCTTGATCTTTCAGGTTTTCCGGGCGTTCCTTCCGCCCTTGTCCTTTCCATGGAAAACAAAGATCACTACAATTCCGCGGTACGCATTTATTCAGGAACGGATCTTTCATTCTGGAGTGAATTTGACAGGCGGCAGATCATAGCATGGTACGGCGATTCGGGGGCAAACCGCGACACCATCGAACTTCCCGAAAGGGACATGCGCTACCTTCTTCTTAAATTTGAAAATCCCGCCCCCGCCCCCCGGAGCATCACCGCGCTCTGGAAGCCTGTACAGGCGCCGCCTCCCCGGAGGGAAAAGGCCGCGGCCGGAACCTTCCCCGACGCCGGACGGCGCATCGTCAATTACGACACGGGAGGCTTCTATCCAATCGTGTCGGTTAACTTCATCCTTCCCGAAACGGATTCCGTTGAAACGTTAATTAAAAGCAGGAACGCCATTGAAGACGAATGGCGGGCCGTGGCGCGGGCCGCCCTGTTCCGTTTTTCCGGCCCCGGCGGGGAAAAAACGCATGAAGCGCTGGAAATATCTTCCTCCGCCCGGTACTGGGAGCTTGAATCCCTTTCCCTTCCCTTTGCAAAGGCCCCCGAAGGCCGTTTCGGCTGGCAGATACGGGAAATTGTATTTCCCGGCCGGGGGAAAGGCCCCTGGACCCTTGCCTACGGAAACCCGGGCTGCGGGCCTCCGGAAGAATTTACCGTTCCCGCCGGGGTGTTCATGGAAAAGGCCGCGGCGGGCGAAATTGTCTATCGTCCTCCGGAAGAAGAAATCAAATTTCCGCGCAGGTGGGGGCAGTTCCTGTTATGGAGCATACTTGCGGCGGCGGCAATTATTTTGACGGGTCTTGCTTTTTATATTGCAAAGATCATAAAGAAAGAGGATGTATCATGAAAAAAACCGTAAAAAACACCGTTATATGCGCCCTTGCCCTTGTGCTGGCGCGCCCCATTCTGCAGGCCCAGCAGGATTCCGCCGGCCGGGCGGACGCCGGAAATTCCGCGGAACTTCCCCTGAGACGCATCACGCTTTTTTCTTCGGGGGTCGCCTATTACGAACATTCCGGAGCACCGGGAAGCCCGTCCGTCCTTCGCCTGTCCTTCAAGACCGAAGCGGTCAACGACGCCCTTAAATCACTGGTGATAAACAATCCCGGAACGGCATCCTCGGTTACGTATCCGTCGGAGCAAACCCTGATCTCAACCCTCCGCAGCCTGTCCATAGATCTTTCCGGAAACCCCAGCCTTGCGGAAATCCTCGGCTCCCTTAAAGGGACGGAAGTGGAAATCAGCGCGCCTTCCTCCATACGGGGAAGAATCACCGGAATTGAATACAGAAATTCCTCCCCGGCGGAAAACCGCCTTTCCCCGGCTCCCGAACCATGGCTTGTCCTCTTTACTTCTTCTGGCCTCCGATCGGTGGGCCTTGGGGATATTGCCTCCGTCAGTTTTCCCGATCCGCGCATAGGGGCGGATCTTGACCGGGCGCTGGATCTTATCATGGCTTCGCGAAATTCCGGTTCACGGGAACTTACCCTTAATCTGGGCGGCGGGGCCGTTTCCGTAATCTATGTGATCCCTTCCCCCGTCTGGAAAGTTTCCTACCGGCTCGATCTGTCCGGCGCGAAGGCGCAGGGACGGTCCGAAGCTTTTCTCCAGGGCTGGGCCATCGTTGACAACGACAGCGACAGCGACTGGAAAAATGTGGAACTGTCCCTCGTGGCGGGAAGGCCTGTTTCGTTCATACAAAACCTCTACCCGCCCTTATATCTTTCACGGCCCGTCCTGCCCCTGGCAATAGCGGGAACCGCCGGGGCGGAGACCCATGATTCGGGAACGCGCTACGGTCCCTCCGCATCCGCGGGGGCCCGCACGGATGCGGAGGCCCCCGCGCCCGCGCCCCGGAATCAGGCGATGAAAAGCATGGACATGGCGGCGGCGGACGAATATGTATACGCCGAGGAACGCGCCGTCCTTTCGGGCGGGGCCGGAGGGCGAACCCAGGCCCGCGCGGCGGGAGATCAGTTTGAATTTACCGTCAAGAATCCCGTCAGCCTTGACCGGCGCATGAGCGCAATGCTTCCGCTCGCAGAGGCGCGGCCTTTGGTGCGGAAAATGCTGATCCTTCCCGGAAAAGACGCGCTTGGAAAAAACATACATCCCCGGCTCGGCGCGGAGATCACCAATAATACCGGGATGAAGCTTCCTGCGGGGCCCCTCACGGTGTATGACGGCGGAACCTATGCCGGGGACGCCCTGATCGAATTCTTCAGCCCGGGTGAAAAAAGGCTTGTTTCCTACGGAGAGGATCTTTCCGTTACCGCCGCCGCCGAAATATCAAGTTCAAAAATGGTAAGCGCCGCATCCGTGTCGGGCGGAATAATGACCATAAGCCGCAGGCAGATATACGATCGGAAATATACGATCAAAAACAATTCGGCTGAAACACGTGATATTCTTATCGAGCATCCCCAAACGGCCGGTGCGGAACTTTCCGCGCAGGGAACCGGCGCGGAAGCCCTGAACAACCCGGAAGAAAAAACCCCGGACGCGTACCGCTTCCTCCGTTCCCTTGATCCTGGATCGGAAAAGATCTTTACCGTCCGGGAAGAAGTTCCTGTTTCGGAACGGATCACCCTGGGCGGGCTTCGTATTGAGAGTTTTCTCTCTTATGCGTCAAACCAGGAGATCCCCGCCAATGTCAGAAGGATGCTCCAGGAAGCCGCCGCGCTGAAACAAAAGGCGGACGCCGCGAAAGAGGACGAGGCGGGAATAACAAACAGGCGCGACCGCCTTGTTTCCGAGCAGGCCCGCATACGCGCCAACCTCCAGGCCGCGGGAAGCGGAACCCCCCAGGGTCAGGAATACCTGAAACGGCTTTCCGCCGCGGACTCGGACATAGACGGCCTTACCCGGCGGCTTGAGGAAGCCGAAAAGGCATCCCGTACCGCGCAGGAAGCCTTTGAGTCTTACATCACGTCGATTACACTGTAACAGGCGCTAAAACGTATAGCTTAACGCGGTTTTGATGTAGCCGTTGTTCCGGTACTGGGAAAGTTCGCCGCCGTCCCTGCCGGCAAAAATTCCGGCGGAAAAATCCGCGGTAACTTCTCCAAACGTCAGGACGACAGAAGGGATAAGGTAAAGATCGCGGTCTTCGGGATCGAAAATCCCCGTGAATTTTAATTCAAGGTCGTCCCTGAGAAATTTTCTGGAAAGTATCAGGGTAAGGCGCGTGAAGGTGGGCGGCCTGCCCCCTTCAACATCAATTGCCGGATTGTTGTTTTTATCGCGGAAAAGCCGCACGGTCTCGTTGCACTGGAGGTTCACGCTGATCCCCCACGCAAGATCCCGGTCAAAACCCGCCGACCAGCCGATGAAGGGGTTCCTTACCCAGCCCGCTTCCCCGGCAAGATCCGACGTGATATGCGCCGCAAGTTCCATCCGTACATTGAAACCCGCGATAACCCGGGCGTAATCGGCGCCAAGCTGGTGATAACGGTTGTATTCAACGCGGGGACGGAGCAGGGAAAGGTTTCCGGTATAGCGGGGATTTGAAGGAACAACCGCAAGCAAATCACCAAAAAAAGTATTTATCCCTTCAAAGCTGCAGGAAGGCCGGAAAAGGTTCCCGAAAAAATACTGAACTCCCAGATCCGCCGGCCCCATGGTCGTCGTAAAGCGGAGGCCCGCCTGCATATATTCAAAGGTGTCTGTTTTGGGCATGACGGCAAAGCCGCCGTACCCGGAAAGATCCGCCGATTCAAGGCGGTTTTTTATCAGATCCCTGCCTGATACAAACAGGGGATTCGAAAGATACAAAGGATTGCTGTAGTAATCCTTTGCAAAGGCGGATGCGACGCCGGAACCGAGTATGGACGGGAACCACCGGCCGGACGACGCAAAACGGTGCCCTTCAAAACCGGGGAGAAATACCGCTTCGAGTTTTGAACTGGATCCCGTACTCACCGCGCCGTGAACCATGGGCCGGGCTATTTTGACGGCCATGACGTCGGTGATGCGTGAAAGATCCGAATAATCCAGGGGGTTTACCACGTCAAGGGGGCCGAAACTGTCAGCCTTGCCCCAGGTAAGTTTTCTGAGGCCGGCTTCTATGTTCGCGGGGCCGAAAAACACCCGCAGATACGCCTCGTTTATGGAGAGCGGAGCCGCGCCGGCTTTAAGATCGAGGCTTATTACGCCGTCGGCGTTTGATCCCGATGCGCTGAAATTAAGCGCCCCCGAAAAAATATCGCCGGCCTTTGACTTCCTGAATTCTTCAAACGTATTAAGATCATCAAAAAAAGCGTTAAGCTCTCCCTTTATTTTTCCGCCCAATTTGACCGATATGGGAAAAGAACCTGATGAAGCCCCTGAAACTCCGGCGGAAGAACCGGCTGATTCTTCTTCGCCGTCCGTGAAACCGAAACCGAAATCCTGCGCCCCGGCTTCAAAAACGAAGGCGGCAAAGAGAAGAAATATCAGGGCCGCCGGGATCGGACGGCTTTTCATCGCGGCCTTCCGGTTTCAAGATAGGCGGTCGTAAAAACAGACTCGGGTATGGGATCGTCGTACTTTAAAATATCCACATACAGCGTGGTCGACGTACCCGCGGCAAGGGTGGTCATTTTCGTAACCATAGGCATAAGCCTTCCCTGGGTTTCCCTTAAATCCTGCATCTCAACCCTTTTCACCATGGTATTCCGTTTGTCGTACAATTCAAGTTTATAAATGATCTTTGTTTCCCTGTCTATCCACTGCACCATTTTTGAATACTGATAGGAAGAATCTTTCGGCCTGGATTCGACCACATAACAGGATAGTCCGTTCAGGTTTTCTTCCCTGAGCAGGGCGTGCGTATCAAGATCAACATTGCGGCTTTCCGAAGAAATATCATCATAGGAAAAATCGGTCCCCATAAAGCTCGCGGAACCTTCCGATGCGGCTATACGGCGGACTTTGCCCAGAGCGGGAAGAAATATCCAGCGATCGTCGGGCGATCCCGGGTTTTCAACGGCAAGAAACCTGGTGCCGGCCACCGACTGGGGCCTCTGGAATATGATGACGCTTCTTGAATTTCCGGCCTGTCCGTCTTTGGAATACTGATCGATGATCCGCTCTGTCGTGCTTCCGTCTTTGGCGGCGATGATCATGCGCATCCTTTTGGACGTTGTGTCTGCGGCGATGCGGTTCCGTGAAGCGTTTACTATATCATAAGCGTCCTGGGCGCGGAGCTTTCCCGCTCCGGCCAGAAGACCCGCGATCAACAGCCCCGCGCGTACTTTAGGAAAAAGATTTTTATTCGTCATTTGTCCCCTCCTTTTCTTACAAATTGCGGATTGACAAGGGTGAGCAGCACCGGAATGACGGTAAGGCTCACAAGGGCGCTTGTACCCATGGTAAGGGCGATAAGAAGCCCGAGATCGGCCAGCATGATAAAGCGTGAAAGCAAAAGCACCGCAAAACCCGCGCCCACCGAAACGGCGTTAATGATTATCGCCTTGCCCGACGTCATAAAGGTCTTTGCAAGAAATTTACCTCCGGAATTTTCTCCCGCGTTCAGGGCGGCCCTGTATTCACGCTTGAAAGCTTCAATATAGTGAATAGTATAGTCTATGCCTATACCCACCGAAACGCTTGCCACCATGGAAGTTCCTATGTTGAGCTTGATCCCCGCGAAGCCCATTACCGCGAAATTTAAAAGAACGGAAATTGAAAGGGGGATGACGCCTATGATCCCCGCGGCAGGGGAACGGTTTGCGATGGAAATAATAATGAACACCATTACGATGGAAATGATCACTGAAATAAGCTGGGACTGGACGACAAGGCTGTTGAGGGAAAATTCAACCATGGTGACGCCGCCCACCGCCGTCCTGATGTTTTTCGGGAAATTCGCCCTGATATACCCGTCTATTTCCTTAAGCGCCGCGCCGCTGTCATATTCGCCCAGCGTGCGAAGCTGTACGGTAGACTTTATCTTTGTGGGCTCAAGGGGATCGTTTGCGTATTCATCTATGCCTCCGGCAAGGAGCACAAGGTAATTGGAAACAAGCTGCTGCAATTCTTCGGGGGTTTTCTTTCCGTATTTCCCGGGATTGGACGGGATTTCATAATAAGCGGCCCCTTCGTAATTCACAAGCCGCTTGAGTTCCCATACAAGATCGCCGGCGTTCATGGATTTTGAACTGCCGGCGGCCCTGTCAAAAAGTTCCAGCAGATCTTCTTCGGTATATATTTTTTTCTCTTTGCCTCCGGCGGTTTCACCCTCCGCGTAAACGGCGGCGGGGGATTCATCAAACGCTTCATCAAAACCGCCAAAACCAAAATCCCCAAATCCGCCCGGTTCTTCCGTATAATCCCCAAAACCGAATCCGCCGCCCGCCGCGGGCGCAGCCGCGCCGTCTGACACCGCGGCTTTTATGCCTTCCGGGCTTTCATCCGCGTTGAACACCTGGTTTATCCGTTTGACAAGGGCGGTAAAACCCATCACCTTGCCGACCTGGGGGACCCTTTCCGAAAGATAATTGCACAGCCCTTCCATGGCGGTAAGGGAATCCGGATGCAAAAGCGTTTCAGGATCATCGGCTTCCATGACGACGCTTACCACTTTTGATCCGCCGAATTTTTCCCGTATGAAAACATCGGATTTATAAATATCGGCGTCATGCCTGAAATATTCGATAAAAACATTGTCTATAACGAGCCTTGAAAGGCCGTAAAGAACGACAAGGGTTACAAGAACGGTAAGGCCCATGACAAAGCGTTTTTTCCGCGCTACGCTCATCAGGCTTCCGGCTATTGCCAGATTGAGCGGATCTTCTCCGTTCCTTTTCCGCGCCGCGGGGCTTTCCAGGGATTTGGGCCCCCGTATGACAAGAAGCGACGGGATAAGGGTAACCGCGACAATAAAAGAAGCAATAACCCCGAAGCTTGAAAAAAAACCGAATTCCCTGATGGGTATTACCGTGGTAAAACAAAACGAAAAGAAACCGGCGAAGGTGGTAAGCGCGGCAAGAAATACGGGCTTTCCTATCTTCCGCAAAAGTCCACAAACAAGCTCAAGGTGTTCTTCGCGGCTTAACGTTTTCCGGCCCATGTCGGCAATATAATGGGTAACGACATGTATCCCGTAGGCGCTTCCCACCGCGACAAGGATTACGGGCAGCACCGTTGTAACAACCGAAAGCCTTATGCCGAGCAGCGGCATGGCGCCGATGGACCAGATCGAGGCGATTACCACGGTAAGAAGGGGCAGCGCAACGGCGGTGAATCTTCTGAACGAAAAGAAAAGCACCGCAAGAACCACCACTACGACAAGAGGAACGAGCAGGCGGAGGTCCGCGGCGACAGCCTCGTTGATCGTCGCGCTTATCACCGGCATTCCCGTCACATAGACATCGGCAAGGCCGTCAAACATTTCCAGGGCCTTGTCCCTGATAAGAATAAAATTGGCTATTACCTCTGGCTTCCCCGCATCGTCCGAATTGACGTCAAGGGGGACAAGAACCTGCGTGGCGGTAAAATCGTCGGAAACAAGGGCGCGTTCGTACATGTCCCAGGAAAGAACGCGCCTTTTGAGTTCGGCGGTTTCTTCGGGCGTTCCGGAAAAATCACCGGCCAGCTTTTCCACTACGATAGAACCGCCGTCGGACGTAATGTAGTCGGTATTGGTAATAGCCTTGACGTTCTCGGCAATGGGGACGCCTTCAACCCAGTTTACAAAATCTTCTATGCGGTTAAGGAATTCCCCCTCGAACACCGTCCCGTATTTCCGCTCAAGGCCCACCAGTATAAAAAGGGAACTGCCGAAGGTATCGTCAATATCACGGGAAAGCAAAAGGGCGGGATTGTCCTTGGGCACAAAGCGGAGGTTGTTGTTGTCCAGTTCGGCCCGGGGCAGTTGGAACGCAAAAAAAACCGTTACGGCGGCGATAACCGCCGTGATTAACCACGGATGCCTGAAAAATCTTGCCATTACTTCACCGCGTTTTTTTCATTTTTCGCACCGGAAGGAGCCGCGCCGCCCGCCCCGCCCGGAGGGCGCTCCGTCAGCTTAAGGATGGAACGATCCGCTCCTTCGCTGATTATACCCCTCAAAAAAATCTGAAAAAGATTCACCATTTCTTCGATAGCCCACCGGTAGGCGCTGCCGCTTTTCGGCAGCTTGGCGGCGGTTTCAATAACATAGGAAAAAAATGTTATAAGGGTCCGGGCAATCACCCCCGGATTAACGTCCCGGGCAAAGATTCCCTCCGCCATTCCCCTGGAAAACACGTCTACAAGGAGGGAATAAAAGGCATAATTTGAACCGGCCGGCGACGGGGAATCCTTTTCTATGGACACAAAGGGAAAATCCGGCGCGAGGTATTTCTTCATACTGAAAATAACAAGCATGTCGTCCGATTCTCCGAAAAGATCCAGATAACAGTTCCAGATGAGTTTCAAGGTGTCAATAACGGAAAGGTCGGATCCCTGCCGGGAACGGAAATAATTAATAAATTGAATCCCCGCCACGTCGCATATTTCCCTGAAAAGCAGATCCTTGCTGGAAAAATAAAGATACAGCGTAGCCTTGGAAAGCTCCGCTTTCCTGGCGATATCAACCATGCTGACCTTGTCTGCGCCGCGTTCCATGATAAGTTCTTTCGCGCAGCGCATGATCATTTCTCTCCGTTCCGCTTTTTCCCTTTCTTTTCTTTCAATAATTCCCATAATCGTTCTTTTAACAGCAGCCGATAATCAGCATGAAGCGGTTCCAAAACCAACCGGGTTCCGGAACAGGCCCAGCATACGTTCCTTTGTTACTTAATTACTAGGCTATGAAAAGGTATGATTTTTGTCAAGCAAATTTACCCTGTATAAACAAATTCTTCCCGCAATCCTTGCGCTGGGGCTTTCTTTCCCCGTCATAACGGTATGTTCTTCCGTCCCCGAAGAAACGGAGGCAGGGAGCGCCGAAGAAGAGGAAGTGCGGGAAGACGCAGAAGACGCCGAAGACGTCGAAAAAAATGCGCCTGTGCGCCTCTTCCCCGGGGAGGACCTTCCCGTTTCCGCTTTTGGGGAAGTATGGGGCTACCTGTTAAGCGGCCGCGAAGAAGCTTTCCGCGCCGGTATGCCGCTTACCGACATAGGCTATTTCGGCGCGATGACGGACTACTACGGCAAACTGACGGATGTGCCCGACCCCCGGAATATCCGCGGTTTCAACGGCCGTATACACATGGTGGTTACGTGCAACTCCAATTCCCTCACCCATTTTGTCCTTGTTCCCGGCAGCTCCGAACGGCAAGCCCTCATCGCCGATCTTCTTGCCGCATCAAGGAATTTCGACGGCCTTCAAATTGACTTTGAAAACATCCCCAGGAGGGACGGCAGGACTTTTCTTTCCTTCCTTGCGGAACTCAGGGAGGGATTAAAGGGCAAGGTTTTCACTGTCGCCCTGCCGGCCCGTACAAGGACTCTGGACAATGACGTCTTTGACTATGCTAAAATCAAACCCCTTGTCGATCGCATCCTCGTGATGGCCTACGACGAACACTGGTCCGCCAGCGCCCCCGGCCCCGTCGCTTCCATGGACTGGTGCCGCAATGTAGCCGACTATTCACTGAGGATAATAGGCCCCGAGAAACTCATCATGGGCATCCCCTTTTACGGCCGCGCCTGGGGGCATATCAACCCTTCCAGGGCCTATCTTTATTCCGGCATAGAAAACATTAGAAAGGAAAACAGCGTTACCAAAATACGCAGGGAGAACGGCGTACCCGCTTTTGACTACGATGTTACGGTATCGGTTAAAGTCTACTACGAAGACGATTATTCCCTTTCGGCGCGCATGGAAATGTACCGTTCGATGGGGGTGCAGTCAGTGGGTTTTTGGCGCATAGGACAGGAAATTCCTTCAATCTTGGATCTTATACAGGTGGACGGGAAATAGAGATG
>JAITJV010000300.1 GCA_031278755.1 Treponema sp.
GGGAGTTTTTCAAAATCAGAACGGCTTTTGATGTCTTCCGCCCTGATTCCCCTGAAGCGGTTTCCGTAAAAACCGCCTTTCATCGCCCTCTTTACCGATTTTCTGATTCCGGCGAGCGTTTCATCCGTCATTTCCATGTTGTCATCTGCCTTATGACTTGACCGCGAACACAAGCACAGGGGCTTTTTCCGGAACGCCGTCAAGAGAAAGGGCAAGAACCCCGTTCTCAAACGTAAAAGACGAACGCCCGCCCCCCAGGGCGCGTACATCCGCCGCGGCGTCCAGCCCCCTGATGCGGATGCCGCTCTTTCCCGGCTTGACTCCGTCAACAAGAAGGTACACGGCGTCATCCTTCCGGGTGATATACACCGTCTCGCCGCTTTCCGTTTCCTGCTTCTGCCCCGCGGCCCCGGTATAGGGCCGCGTCCCGTAAATGGCTTCGCCGTTTTTCCTGAGCCATGAGCCGAGATAGCGCAGGCGGCTTGCCTGGTTTTCGGGAATGATCCCGTCGGCGCGGGGTCCCACATTAAGAAGGAGGTTGCCGTTAAAGGCGACGGTGCGTACAAGCAGGCGGACAAGGCCGTCGGGGCTGAGAAGATGTTCGTCGCCTTCTATCTGGTTATAGCCGAAGGAAAGCCCTATGCCCCGGCACTCTTCCCATTTTTTGGCGAGACCCACCTTGTCCTCGCCGGCGTGGTATTCTTTCGTAGCATAGTCGCACCAGACGTCGTTCCACCTGTCGTCCACCACCCCTTCTTCGACGGTGTTGTAATAATGCGCAAAAAGATAGGGCAGATCCTTTTCACCCTTGTAGGGCCAGCCAATATCGTTGAATATAAGCGAAGGCTTGTACTTGTTGATAAGCTCTATCGTCTGGTTATACGCATAATCGGAATAATCGTAGCCGATATTGTCGGGATGCTTTACATCGTAACCGGAGAACATGGGCCGCTTTGCGAAACGCCAGTCTATAAGCCCCGAATAATACACACCGAAGCGGAGATCTTCTTCGCGCACCGCCCGGCACAGTTCGCCTATAATGTCGCGGCGGGGGCCGAAACGGCAGGTGTTGTAATCGGTGTAATCCGAATCCCAAAGGCAGAACCCGTCGTGGTGTTTGGTAACGGGAACAATGTACCGGGCGCCAGCCTCCTTGAAGAGCGAAACCCATTCGCGCGGATTCCAGTTTTCGGCGCGCCACATTTCGGTAAAACGTTCATAGGGAAAATCGCTTCCGTATACTTCCCTGTGATGTTCCCATGTCGGGCCTTTCCCCACCCGCACGGAATTCATGTACCATTCGGCATAGGGGTTGCTGGTAAACCAGACGTCGTCGGGGATGCTCCCCAGTTCTCCGACGGGCGGCGCCCAGGCCGGCACCGAATAAAGGCCCCAGTGTATAAAGACGCCGAATTTCGCGTCCTCATACCAGGCGGGAACCTTGTGTTCACGGATGGAATCCAGTTCGGGTTTAAAACGCATGCGCATACTCCTTTCCCGTTTTAAGGGCTTTCAAATTGATTTCCAGCAGCGGCGGGGGCAGCCGTTCGGCAAGCGCCCGCGCGGCGTCGTCTTCTCCGAAGGGAAGAAGGCCCATGCCCAGCGCCGCGCCGAGAAGCGCCGTGTTTACCACTTTGGCGCTTCCGCATTTTTTAACGATTGCCTCCCCTTCAAGAACAACAAGCCTGTCCGTTTTTCCGAACGCCTCTTTCAGATATTGAACCATACGCGCGGGATCGTATAAAGACCCTCCCAGGGAGCCTGTTACGGGCATGACGCCGCGGTTTAAAACAAGGAGCTTTCCGGCCGCCGACAGAAAAGAAAGAACGCGGACCGCTTCGCCCGGTTCAAAGGCGATAACAATATCCGCCTTTTCTTTGGGAATAAGCGGCGAATGAATTCCGCTTCCCATGCGGAGGTGGCTTACCACGCTGCCCCCGCGCTGGGCCATGCCTATGGTCTCCGCCCCCCTTACCTCAAGGCCGCGCTTCATCGCCGCCAGGCCTATGAGACGGGACAGAAGCACCGTCCCCTGCCCGCCCACGCCGGTAACAAGGCAGTTGAGGATCACGCGCCCTCCGGAAGCACGGCTTCTATGGCGCCTGACGCGCACAGCTCCGCACAGATTCCGCAGCCGGTACAGAGCGCGGGATCGATGACGGCCCTGGCCGCCTGCTTTCCGCCGGCCCGCGCGGAGGCCGGTTCCGCCGGACCCGCGAGCGAGATCGCGGGGCATCCGAGCCTGAGAACGCAGGCCCTGCATCCTGTGCACGCGCCGCTTATCCTGCACAGGCCCCTGCCCCGTTCAACCATGATGCAGGGAGCTTCAAAAAGAACAACCCTTACACCCGTTTTGTCCAGCGAACGGCGCACCGCTTCCTTTGCCGCCGTCATGTCAAAAGGATTTGCCCGCTCTATGTTTTTTATCCCCATGGCCTTTACCATGGTGTAAATATCGATCTTTTCCGCAGGGGAGCCGGTAATGGACGCCCCCGTTCCCGGATGGGGCTGGCTCCCCGTCATCGCCGTGGTGCCGTTGTCGAGGATCACCGCGATAATATTTGCGCGGTTGTACACGGCGTTTACAAGCCCGGGAATACCCGTATGAAAAAAAGTTGAATCGCCTGTAAAGGCGAAGTTCACCGTAAGAGGCTCCGCCCTGTTTATCCCCTGCGCCGCGGTGATCCCCGCC
>JAITJV010000059.1 GCA_031278755.1 Treponema sp.
GGTTACTTTGTGGACAGACCTTGCAGTTGCTCCCGTTTTGTGCCAAAACGGTACGCAACATGCGTTTTTTAAGGTAGTCTGTCCATAATGTGTCTACATTATGGACAGACACTATTTAGGCCTGTTTCAAAAGCCGGTTGGTTTTGAAACAGGCTTTTCGATTATAAACGGTAAATTCCGTGAACGAAAGTTACAGAAATACTTTTTTGGAAGAATTTTTTGGTATTTCTGTACTATTGACAAGGTAAACGGGTCTTTTCATTATTCATGGTATGAAGGCGTCAAATGTTCCTCCCATCTGGGAAAATCCCGAAATTCAGGGAATTAACCGTCTGCCCATGCGCAGTCCTCTTCTTCCCTTTGCTTCCCCCGAAGCCGCGGCCGCCGATGTTCTGGCGGGGCCGGAGTACCGCAGGCTCGAATCAAACAAACTTTTTTTGAGCCTTGACGGGACGTGGGCCTTCAAACTGCTCGGCAATCCCGCCGAAGATTTGGGGCCGTCCGCCGCGCCGGATCTATCGGCCGCCCCCGAATGGACGGCCCCGTCATACAGGACCGAAGGCTGGTTTTCCATACAGGCGCCCGGCGCCTGGCCGCGCCAAAGCCCTTCGGGAAAAAATGATTTTTCCCCCGGCATGCAGGCTTTCGACAAGCCGCACTATACCAACGTTCAAATGCCCTTTCAGGGATCCCCTCCCCATGCGCCTGAAAACAACCCTACCGGCCTTTACCGCAGAAGTTTTTCCCTTCCTCCGGACTGGAACGGAAAGCGCGTCGTGCTCCACGTCGGCTCCGCCGAAAGCGTTTCGCTTATTTATGTAAACGGTGTTTTTGCCGGGGCGGGGAAGGATACGCGGCTTCCTTCCGAATACGACGTTACTCCCTTTCTTGACGGAAGCGGTGAGAATATTCTGTGTATCAAGGTAGTGCGCTATTCCGACGCAAGCTACATAGAAGACCAGGATCAGTGGTGGCTGGGAGGGCTGCACCGCAGCGTGTACCTTTACGCGACGGAAAAATGGTATATACAGGATGTGAAGGCGGTCCCCGGCCCTGTCGCATACCCTGAAAACAGCCCGCCTGAGGGAAAGCTGACTCTGGCCGTCACCCTCGGCGGAGAGCTTCCCGAAGGACGCAGCATGGGGAACGAAGCGGTAACGGTGAACAAAAACGAAACGCCCTTCGTCATCAAATACGCGCTTTACCCCTTTGTCCTTCCGGGGAGCGCCGCGGAAGCGGAAGAAATTGCCGCAAAGGCGGTTCCCGTTTTTGCCGGGCAATTTTCCCTGTACTGCAATTACCGCGTTAACGCAAACACGGAAAAAACGGAAATTGTCCTTGGAAATCCCGCGGTCTGGTCCCATGAAAACCCCGCGATGTATATCCTTGGGGTAAGCCTTTGGAGGGACGGCAGGCACATCGAAAGCGCCGCTTTCTGCACAGGCTTCCGGAATCTGGAAATAGCGGACCGCGAACTGCGAATCAACGGAAAGGCGGTGCTCATCAAGGGGGCAAACCGCCACGAGCATGACGAGTACACCGGCAAGACTATTTCTACCGAAGCGATGGTGCGCGACGTCAGGCTGCTTAAAACCCATAACTTTAACGCGGTCAGAACCTGCCACTACCCTGACGATGAACGGTGGTATGATCTTTGCGACCGCTACGGAATTTATCTTGTGGACGAGGCAAACATCGAGCATCATTGTTTCTACGATGAATTGTGCAGCGACGCCGCCTGGACCTATGCGTACATATCGCGGATATCCCGCATGGCGGAAAGGGACAAGAACCACCCTTCGATCATCATCTGGTCGCTGGGAAATGAAAGCGGTTACGGCTTTAACCATGACGCCGGCGCGGCGTGGCTCCGTTCATGGGATCCTTCGCGGCCCCTTAGTTACGAGGGGGCGGTGCGGCCCGCCGAACGCGGTCAGGGAAGAGCCGATCTTGATTCCCTTGCCGGGGGCCGCAGGGCGACGGACATCGTATGCCCCATGTACCCCGAGCTGGAACTCATCACCGGTTTTGTAAAATACCGGAACGATTACCGGCCCCTTATCATGATCGAATATTCCCATGCAATGGGAAACTCAAACGGGAGCCTTGCTGATTACTGGAAGGCGATAGAGTCGCATCACGGGCTGCAGGGGGGCTTTGTCTGGGAATGGATAGACCACGGCTTCGCCGCCCTTTCGCCGGACGGAAAAAAGTACTGGAAATACGGCGGCGATTTCGGCGACGTTCCTTCCGATTATGACTTTTGCTGCGACGGCCTCCTCTTCCCCGATCAGACCCCCAAACCCGCCATGGAAGAATGCAGACAGATGTTTTCCCCGGTGCGGCTTGGCCCCCTTGCGGGGAAACCTTTCGGTTTTATTGTTGAAAACCGCTACGACTTTTCTTCCCTGGATCATGTCGCCCTGCGCTGGGAACTCCGTTCGGCGGAACTGCCGCCGGAAGGCGTCCCCGGCGAAAAGATCCTCGCGAAAGAAGAACGGGATCTTCCCGCGGTCGAAAGCGGCGGATCGCTTGAAGTCAATTTCCCCGTCCCGCAGGGCTTTGATCCCGCGTTGTACAGCGGCGTCCTTTACATTCATGCCGAATTCGTTCTGAAAAACGACACGCCCTGGGCGAAGGCGGGCCTTGTCATAGGACGCGGGGAACGCATCATCAAGGATGAAGGGAGCACGCTTTCCCGGGGCGTCATATCGGTTCCGGCGGCGGACGGCGGAGACGGAAGCGCCGCGGCTGCGGCCGGCGGCGGCGCAGCGCCTGTAACGCCGGCCGGTTTCGCGGGGCCCTTTACGCCGAACCTGTACCGCGTACCGACGCAGAACGACGGCCTTAAAACCGTCATGCACCTGCGCGGGGATCCGGCCGCGAAGTTCTACTATTTTGAAAAACCCATGTACTACTGGATAGATTTGGATCTGCTCCACCTCAGAACGGGAAACGAGAAAAACGAAAGCATACGCTGGGACGGATACGCGGCAAACCGCTTTACGGCGTCCCTCCTTGCAGGCAGGGACGCGGCGCCCGAATACAGGGACAGGAAGCTGGGGACTTACGCCTGCGTTACCGTTCCCGCCGGGGACGGCCGGCCCTTCATCATGGACGTCACTTTTGACCTTGATCCTTCCCTGCCCGAACTGCCCCGCATAGGCGTTACGGCTCCTTTTTCCGCCCTGTACGACACCGTTACATGGTTCGGCCTCGGCCCCCATGAAACATACCCCGACCGCCTTGACGGAGCCTTCCTCGGCCTCTACACGGCCAGGGCCGCGGACATGGGAACGCCCTACATTGTACCGCAGGAAAACGGCTGCAGAAGCGGCGTCCGCCGGCTTTCGCTTTCGATGGGAAAATCAGGCGGACAGGACAAGCCGGATGCGCTTGTCATAGATTCTGCGGCGCCTGTCAGTTTCAGCGTACAGAAGTACACCGCCGAAAATATGGCGGCGGCCCTTCACACGCCGGATCTTTCCGATATGTCGGCGGGTGAAAACGGGCGTTTCCTGCTTAACATAGACTGCGCCCAGCGGGGCGTCGGGACGGCCACCTGCGGCCCCGACACCAGGCAGGAGTATCGCGTGCGGCCGGGTTTTTACCGGATGAGGCTTTACTTCGGACGTTAAAGGAGAATCCGGAGACCCCGGCCAGTTTTCGGCGATAAACCTTTTGCGGTGTATTTTTGTAATATCTTCCCGGCCTGTCTCAATGCCGTGTTCACGGTGCGCATACACATTGGAGTTACACAAAATTTTATCCCTTGACAAACTAAAGGAGTATATAATATAATTTCTTTTGTACATCATATGTTCCGCCGATTACAATCGGTAATTCCTGACGTTCATGGAATATCCGGGAATATTAAAGCGAGGATATTTATTGATGAAAAAAATGATATCGTTTACACTATTTTTGTTTATACGTTTAAATATAACAGCAGAAAATATTGATAAGCCTGTTGCCCTGGAAATAATTAATATGCCCCAAGAGTATAACAATAAGTTCTGTTTAGTTGCAACTGCCGGCTCACAAGGCGCCGACAACCCAAGCGTCTGGAGCAGGGTTTTAGAAAATACTTTTTCCGGCGAATTTAAATATGAAGACGGTACGTCATGGAAAATAAACGAAAATGAAAAAAATGTCAGGCATTCGCTTGTATTGGTAATTGTTGATACGGATAAAGATAATGAATCAATTACAAAATTTTCAAGGAAATTTTTAATAGAATCAGATGTTATTATACTGGATTATGCCAAAGATTTTTTTGATACTGCAGCCGAGGCAGTACGGCATTATGCACCGGCGGCGAACAAATTGCCAAGAAGCAGGTTATGGGCATTGGCATTAACTGGTTTTTTGACAGTCTCAAATGGGGACCAGCATGATTTATTAGGGTTTGATGATATTAATGAAAACAACAAAAAGAATTATCTTGAATTATTAAGGAGAGATTGGGGTGTAACTACGCGTGAAGAATTGTTGAAAGCAATCCAGGAAACAGAAAATGACGGTCATGCCGCTCGTTTGAAATATATTAAAGAGATAATACAGGAAATATTGAATGAAAAGAGCGAATTTACAATAATTACAGTTTATAATAAATATCATTTAAATTCACGACTTTATAATTATTTGAAATTTGTGGTCATAAATTGGAACAGATATAGCGCCAGAACAATATTGGCATGGGATCTGGGAAGAGTTATTGCTTTATGCAGGTGGGGGTATAGCACAGGTTTTCTGACTGAGGAAGAGGCGTGGGAAAAAATTATGGAAACCGCGGGAAAGATACAGCCGATGTATCAATCATGGGAAGAATTTGGATATGATTACTATATGGGACGGATTTTTTGGGCGTCCGGATTTGGAGATGATATAAATTATTTAATACAA
>JAITJV010000312.1 GCA_031278755.1 Treponema sp.
CCGCGCCGCGCGCCGCTTTATCGGAGAAATCATGGATCAGAATCCTGTTACCGCGTATCTTGCGCACACGGCGCCGGAAAAAATAAACACCGGCTTCCTTGCATACCTGTGCAATCTCTGGGAAACCAGTAAAGCCGCGCCTGAAATAACGGCGTCAATCGTAAAAGAACTGGAGAACCAGCGCAGGCGGGTAAAACTCATAGCCAGCGAAAACTACTGTTCCCTTGCGGTGCAGCTTGCAATGGGGAACCTTCTTACCGATAAATACGCGGAAGGCATGCCCGCTCACCGTTTTTATGCGGGAAACGAAAACGTCGATGCGGTCGAGTCCCTTGCGGCGGAAGAAGCCCGAAACCTCTTCGGCGCGGAGTACGCCAATGTGCAGCCCCACTGCGGGGCCGATGCAAACATGCTCGCCTACTGGGCGATCATTTCGACGCGCATTGAGGCGCCGGCCCTTGAAAAATACGGCGAAACAAACCTCTATAAACTTACCGACGTACAGTGGAAAGATCTGCGGAACGCCATGGGAAACCAGCGGCTCCTCGGGCTTGACTACTATTCGGGAGGCCACCTTACCCACGGCTACCGGCACAACATGTCCGGCCGAATGTTCGATATTTCCGGGTATACGGTTTCAAAAGAGACGGGCTTTCTTGATTACGATGAAATTGAAAGGCAGGCCCTTGAGGTAAAGCCCTTCATACTTCTTGCAGGCTACTCCGCCTATCCGCGGAAGATCAACTTTAAACGGATGAGGGAAATTGCCGACAAGGCCGGCGCGGTGTTCATGGTGGACATGGCTCATTTCGCGGGCCTCGTTGCCGGCAAAGTCTTTACGGGCGAATACGATCCCGTTCCCTGGGCCCATGTGGTTACAAGCACCACCCATAAAACCCTCCGCGGGCCGCGGGCAGGGCTGGTTCTTTCAACAAAAGAATTTGCAGAAGCCCTGGACAAGGGCTGCCCCCTTACCATGGGCGGCCCCCTTCCCCATGTCATCGCCGCCAAAGCCGTTGCCTTCCGCGAGGCCGCCCGTCCCGAATTCCGCGGCTATGCGGAATGCATCGTGGAAAACAGCCGGACCCTTGCCGCCGCCTGCGCCGCAGGGGGCCTCGATGTGCTTACAGGCGGAACCGACAACCACCTGTTCCTTGTAAATGTACGCAGGCTCGGCATCACGGGAAGGCAGGCTGAAAGCTCCCTTCACGAATGCCATATCACCCTCAACAGAAACAGCCTTCCCTTTGATCCAAACGGCCCATGGTACACATCGGGCCTCCGCATAGGAACCGCCGCAGCCACTACCCTGGGCATGGGCAAAGCGGAAATGGAAGAACTGGGAAAAGTGATTGCCCTTGTCCTCAAGGGAACAAGCCAGGCGCAGGACCCGAAAGATCCTGCGAAAAAGAGCAGGGCCAAATATATCATAGATGAAAAAGTAAAGGCGGAAGCGTTAAGCCGCGTAAAAAAACTGCTGGACCGCTTCCCCGTTTATCCGGAACTGGATCTGGAACTTTTGAAAAAAGCCTTTGTAAAGGAGGCTCCCCCGCGGCCCTGTTGAAACAGGCTCAATATATACGGCCTGTCAATTTTTTGTTTTCACCTTTTCAGAATATGATCCTTCTTCAGCCTGGGCGGCTTGCCGCTCGGCTTTTTTTCTCATCACTTCACGGCGGGAGCCGAAAAGTACGGCAAAGGGTTCCAGTACGGTAATATTTTCGCAGAGGATCTTCGTAATCATCGTCATGGGCACTGCGAGAATAAGCCCCGCGAAACCCCAGAGCCAGCCCCAGATGATGAGGGAAAGCAGGATCGTAACGGGGGAAAGCCCAAGGTTATCCCCCATGATCTTTGGCTCAAGGATATTGCCTATGATCATATTTGTTCCCAGCATGACGGCAACCACCCAGATCACAGGCCCCGGCTCCGGCCAAAACTGCAGCAGGGCAAAAATTCCCGCGCCAAATCCAACAACTATGCTTCCTATTGCGGGGATAAAATTCAAAACAAACTGAACAACACCCCAGAGGACCGAAAACTCAAGCCCTACAAGGCCGAGGCCGACGGAGACTACAATACCCGTACCAAGGGAAATAAAAAATTTGACCGAAAGATACCGGGTAACCTGATGCATTACATCGCCGGTTATTTTTCTTATTTGCTCTGAAATTTTATTTTCAAACGCAAGTTCGATTCTATCCCTGAAATAGGCGCCTTCAAAAAGCAGGAAGATCACAAACAGGACCATCATAAAGGCATCCTTTAAAAATCCGATAAATGAATTGGAAAAATAAAGCGTTAAATATCTGATTCTGTTCCGTATTCCCAACTGGGCCCAGAGGTTTTCAATAACGGAAAGTTGATCGTCATACGAAAGATCAAAAAAATTCGCAGCCGAAATGTATATTTCTGTTAAGCGTTCCTCGTATTTGGGATACAGCGAAAGGATAAGCCGCCCCGATGAAAAAAGAACCATCGCGAAGAAATAAAGCCCGGCCATAATCAGAAAAACCGAAAACAGTATCGCGAAAATCCGGGAAATATGGCGCCGTCCAAGAAAGGCAACCATCGGGTTAAGAACAAAAGCCAGAAGAACTGCTATGGTAAAAGGCAATATCAGGGCGGATGTGAGCTTCAACACTGCGCCGGCCAGGACGAACGCGATAAAGGCAAGAAGAAAAAAATTCACCCGTCCGGAATTAAAACGCCTGAACAAATTTTTTCTGTCCATGCTTTATTATCGCATAAAAACAGGATTTTGTCAGCGCCGGCGGATCTGCGCCTTTTCCGGCTTCCCTGTAACCACCGCCGTAACTAACCGCCGTTCCGCGAAATTTTCCGGGTTTCGGAAGTCTTGTCATGGAGGATTTCTTCCGGGCCGCGGTAAAATCACCCGGCGCGGAACCTGAATCAGGCAGCCCCGGAAGGCTTGCATAATTTTTTAATGAATGCTATAATATCGCTATGTTTTTAATACCGGTGGGTAAAAACAGAACACGGCTCACGGCTCACGGCTCACGGCTCACGGCTCACATTATACTTTAGATAAAAGACGGCGTGTCAAGTACCCAATAGCCCCATTCCCGCCCTTCTCTAAAATTTTCTCATTTGGAAACAAAAACACCCCATTA
Organism: Treponema sp.; assembly: GCA_031278755.1. GTDB lineage: Bacteria > Spirochaetota > Spirochaetia > Treponematales > Breznakiellaceae > JAIROE01. The sequence continues at coordinate 3,135 of JAITJV010000312.1, forward strand.
TCAGGCAAGTCCGCAATGGACGGGGGCAATTCCACCGCAGAATTAGGCAAATCCAGCATGAAATTAGGCAACTCTGATACAAACGGGGGCAATTCCGCTCTAGAATTAGGCAATTTCATCACGGCTGGGGGCAATTCCACTACAGAATTAGGCAAATCCGTTGTAAACGGAGGCAATTTCACACTGGAATTAGGCAATTTTACCGCGAACGGGGGCAAATCTGCCCCATCTAAAAACAAGGAGGAATCATAATGTCAACAACAAGAGACTGGCTTCCCACTGGGCGGGAAGCGTAATTGGCAATGGCCCGGGACTGGCAAAGCGTTGCCGGAACCAAAACCGCCGCATGGGGCATCCCCGCCACCGTCTTAACCGAACTCGGCACCCTCATAACGGCGGCGAATATACCATAAGTATTTTACGCCGCCGTCGGCGGCGATAAAAGAATGTATCCGTTGGATACGGTGATAATCAAAGCGGCGTTTTCAATGCGGCTGCATTGGAGACGTCAAAGAGGATTTTATGAGAAAGACTGTGGCGATTTGTTTGATGGCTTTACTGGTAAGCGGTACGGCTTTCGCGGCCGGCGGCAGCCAGGATGGGGCAAAGAAGGGCAGGGTGTTCGGTTATACCTGTATGCAGCTCAGCAACCCGTTCTTCACGATACTCGAAAAGTCGATCCGCGAAGCGGTTGAGGCGAACGGAGACCGGCTTATCACGGTGGACCCGGCGATGGATGTGGCAAAGCAGATTAACCAAATTGAAGATCTGATTTCCCAGAAGATCGACGCGATTTTCCTGAATCCCGTTGACTGGGAAGGCATCAGGCCCGCGCTTCTTGCCCTGCAGCGGGCCAAAATTCCCGTAATCAACTTTGACGCGGAAGTGAAGGACATGGACCTGGTTACCGCTTACGCCGGTTCCGATAACTTCAACGCCGGTAAAGTCTGCGGTGAAGACCTGGTTAAGCGTTTCCCCAATGGCGGTCCCATTGCCATTCTTGATTCCCCCACCATGAACTCGGTACGGGATCGCATTGACGGTTTCAACGAAGCCATCAAGGGAAAAGGCTTCGACGTGGTATTCCAGAGAGACGCTTTAGGCGATCTTCCCACCGCGCTCCGGCATACCGAAGACCTCCTGCAAGCCCATCCCGAAGTACTTGCCATTATGGGCGGCAATGACCCCACGGCCCTTGGCGCCCTCGCCGCCTGCAAGACCGCGAACCGTAGCAACATTCTCATTTACGGCGTTGACGGTTCCCCGGAAGCCAAAGCTGCTATCGCTGAAGGCTCCCAGTTTGCCGGTTCAGGCGCTCAGAGCCCCATAGCCATCGGCCAGGAATCGGTCAAACTCGCATACAAGATTCTCAACGGCGAAGCCTATGATAAGCGGGTTCCGGTTAAGACCTTTATGATCAACAAGGACAATGTCGCCCAGTACGGCACAACCGGCTGGCAATAAGCTTTCGGGAATAATCCCAGAGATTATTCCCGAAAGCAGGCATCAAAACCGCACGGACAGTACGAAACATTCTGCCTGTTCGTGCGGTGTATATCCCGGAGGTTACGGTGAGTGAAAATATCCTTTTGGAAATGGAACATATTCGGAAGGAATTTCCCGGCGTTGTGGCGTTGAAGGATGTTTCCTTGGAGCTTCGCGCCGGGGAAGTGCACGCCCTTCTTGGGGAAAACGGGGCCGGTAAATCGACGCTCATCAAAGTGCTGGGCGGTATTTACGCGGCGGAAAGTGGAAATATCCGCATTAACGGGAATCCTGTTACCATAGCGACAGTAGGGGACGCGCAGAAAAACGGTATCGCAGTTATTCATCAGGAACTGGTTCTGGTTCCCCACATGACGGTGGCGGAAAATATTTTTCTGGGCCGGGAACCGGTGACAAAGAACAATACTGTTGATTTCAAAAAAATGAATGCCGATGTTAAAAAAATTCTTGATTCCTTTGAATTGAACATTAAACCTGATGAGGAAGTGAGCAAACTTGGCATTGCGGACCAGCAGATGGTTGAGATCATCAAAGCCCTTTCCTTCAGTTCCCGGATTCTGGTAATGGATGAACCTACCTCATCGCTGTCAGAAAAAGACGTGGGTTTTCTGTTCGATACTATCAGGAAATTGAAAAAGAGCGGCGTTGGGATCATATATATTTCCCACCGGATGAGCGAGCTGAAACAGATAACGGATCGGATCACCGTTATCCGGGACGGCGAATACATCGGGACCAGGGATACCGAAACCGCGGCCACCGACGAGCTTATCGCGATGATGGTCGGAAGGCAGCTTACCAATTACTACGTCAGGGATTTCGGGAATCCCAGCGAAACCGTGCTTGAGGTACGGGGCTTAACTGATGGCAGGCTTTTGAAGGACGTATCGTTCGAGCTGAAAAAGGGCGAAATACTCGGCTTTGCGGGTTTGGTCGGGGCGGGCCGCAGCGAAGTGATGAAATGCGTCTTTGGAATTGCTCCCTATACCGGGGGCGATATCCTTGTCGGGGGAAAACCGGTAAACATCAAAAACCCGGAGGACGCGATGGAACTGGGAATCGGTTTTGTACCCGAAAGCCGGAAAATCGAAGCCCTCTTCCCGGTGATGAGCGTTATGTACAACATTACCCTTAAAACCCTCAAAGAATTTATCCGGGGTGTTTTTGTAGACCGTGAAAAAGAAGCCGCCATAACCCAAGAGTATGTTGACGGCATTGCCATCAAGACTCCCAGCTACGCGCAGCTTGTAGGAAACCTGTCCGGCGGAAACCAGCAGAAAGTCATTATCGCTCGCTGGCTTGCGACCAAGCCCAAGATACTCATCCTTGACGAACCGACCAAAGGCGTTGATGTCGGCGCGAAAGCGGAAATCTACGCTATTATGAACGACCTGGCAAAACAGGGTGTGGCTATTATTATGATTTCCTCGGAACTTCCGGAGGTCATCAATATGAGCGACCGTGTTATCGTGATGAGCAACGGCGCCATAATCGTGTGTTTACCTAAGGAAGATATTTCCCAGGAAAAAATAATGAAATTCGCGACACAGTTTGTTGTCTGAAACCAATGGAGGATATGGAAAAATGCCGGAAACCAA
>JAITJV010000231.1 GCA_031278755.1 Treponema sp.
TAACGGCCTTTCTGGCGGGGAAAATTCCCTGGGAATCCCCGTACCCCTGCGCGGCCTGTAAATTGACGATAATATCGTGGAGTATCTCATCCGGCGCGTTAAAACCAAAAGGAGCCGGATTCCCTATATTGAGCTTGAGCACCCGGAAACCTTCGGCTTCGAGCCGCTTTGCTTCCTTGAGCGCGGGTCCGCGTATGTCGTAGCACACGCTGTCGAGCTTGGCTGATTTTTTAAACACGTTCATAAGGCCCCTTTATCCGGCTTCAAAAAGCCAGTTTCCCGCTTCGATAAGGTATTTTCTCAGAATGGCGGCGTGAATTTCGGTTTCTATTCTGGAAATTTCTTTTCTCCAGCCTGCGGCCGTTTTAAGCGATTCCCGGATCCGCTTTCTCCCCTCCTCGGCGGCTTCCTTGCAGTCCAGGGGATCTTCGGCGTTCTTTCTTAACGTATCGGAAAGAAAGTAAGCGGAAAGACCGGCAATCAGCGCATCGGAAGATTCAAAGACCAACACCTTGAAAAGGGCCGCCGCCTTGTTAAACTGCCGCGAAAGCAGCAGGGAAAAACCGTAATACCAGCGGACCCAGAGGGCGTCCCCGCCTTTGAGGGCGCCCTTGTCCAGACGGACGGAGAAGAAAGCCGCCGCCCCCGCCGTATCCCCGCCGAGTATGCGCGCGGCTCCGAAAATGAGGGCGTTTTTTTCAATCAGGGAAGGACGGGCCAAAGCCGTCTTGTTTTCAAGGCTCATCACGGCCCCTGAATCCGACATAACCAGATAGGTATTTGCCAAAAGCCGCACCAGACGGGGCGAGTAACGCCCCTTTCGTATGACTTTCGACTCAAGATAATCGGCAAGGGCGGGCCAGTCTTCCCGTTCTAAAAGGCGGTACAATTTACTGTTCAGGGCGTAAAAAATATCAAGAACGGCGAGGGCAAGAACAAGCACGGCGCCCAGAGGCCAGGCGGACCGCCAAAAACCGCCCGCAAAATCAGCGTCCAGAATAAAAAGAGGCAGAAAAACTATAATCAGTAGAAAAAAGACGGTAAATATGTTAAAAATAATAAATATGGATTTGAATTTCAAGCGGTATTCTCCTATGAACGCACCGTGCAATATGATAAAATAAAGAAAGGGGAGCGTCAACAACAGATGGCCGCCGGCATACTATTAAAAAGAGGCAGGGATGAAAAACTATACGCTTAGGGAAATTCCTCCTGAAAGCTACTTCACCAAAACCGTTTATCTGGACGATCAATTTGTCCTTGCGGCGCCGGAAATGCCTTTTTCCCGGGATCTGATCAAGATACTCGGCAACTGGGAATTCAGGGAAGTCCGCAGCGAAGGGGAACCCCGGGAAGACTATGTCGCCGCAACGGCCGAGGCCGCGGAAGAAGCCGAACTTTCCGTATCGCTGGCGGCAAGCGATGCGGACAAGATCAAGCGGGCCGAGGAATTCTACGCGTCCTTTCAGAAATACGTTGAAAAGCTCTTTACCCAGGTTGCGATTAAAAACGAACTTGACTTTAACCAGGTTGCCGAAAAGGTAAAAACCGCCTGTGACATCGTAAAGGAAGACAGGCGCTTTCTTATGCGGACCCAAAAAAACACCGAACCCGGCGAAGATCAAAATTACCTTGCGTCCCATGCGATACGGTCCATGATCATCGCGATCATCATAGGGTCCTACCTCAAACTCCCCAACCACCGGCTTATAGAACTGGGGGTGGCCGCCCTGCTCCATGAAATAGGGATGCTCAAGCTGCCCCCGCAGGTGTACCTTTCCCGGCGGTCTCTTAATCCCCAGGAACGCAAGGCTATCCTTACCCACCCGGTGTTGAGTTTCAATCTTCTTAAATCTTTTGATTTTCCCCTTGCGATAAGCCTTGCCGCCCTGGAACACCACGAAAGGGAAAACGGCTCAGGCTATCCGCAAAAGCTCACCTCCGAGAAGATAAGCCTTTACGCCAAGATCATCGCGGTCGCCTGTTCCTACGAAGCCCTCAGCACCAAGAGGCCCCACAAGGAAGCAAAAGACGGTTACGCGGGAATGGTGGAACTGCTTAAAAACGAAGGAAAGCAATACGACGACACGGTGGTACGCGCGCTGGTTTTTTCGCTTTCCATTTATCCCATAGGGCTTTACGTTCTCCTTTCCAGCGGGAAGAAGGGGCAGGTGGTTGATGTAAACCCCGAAAATCCCCGGTATCCCATTGTACAGGTTTTTGGCGAATTAACCCCGGACGGTAAAAACAAGATCCTCGAAACCTCCCCCGAAGGACTGCATATTGTAAGGCCCCTTACCAAGGAAGAGACGGGAAACTAATGGAGGACCCCGGCGGTATTACCGCCTTTTCGCAGATCGCAGTAATCCTCGCCCTTATCCTGGGGGCGGGTTTTTTCGCCTTGTTTGAAACGGCCGTCGTATCCTGCAGCAGGGCCAGGCTCAGGAAGGCGGCCGAAGAAGGCGGAAAAAAATACAGGCGGGCGCTGGAAGCGGCGGAATCCCCCGCCCTCCTGCTCGGCGCGGCCAGAACCTGGTGCACCCTGCTTAGAATACTCGCCGGAGCCGCGGCGGGATACCGGACGGCATTGTACAGCGCGCTCTGGTTTGCCGCCTTTAAGGATCCCGTAAAAGGCGCCCTGATCTCCGCCGCCGTTCTCCTGTGCGTATCGCTTGCCGCCATAATCCCCGGGGACATGATCCCCCGGATGATCGCGCGCGCCGCTCCCGAAAAGATCGCCGCGGCCTGCCTTCCCCTTATGACCTTTTTTACCCTGTTGGGCCGGCCTTTCGGCATGCTGGCGGGACGTATTTCCGCCCTTATCGGCGGAATATACAGCGCGGAGGAAGAATCCGTTCCCTCAGATCCGGCGGATGAACTGCGCAGCGCCCTGGAAGAAGGGGCCGGCGGGGCCGTAAAAAGCCGCGAGCGCACCATGGTGGAAGGGGTCCTTTATCTGGGAGACAGGCCCGTTGGAACCTTTATGACCCACCGTTCGGAAATACAGCGGCTTGATATTCACGCCGGCAGGGAGGAGATGCTCGCCGCCGCGGAAGCAGCCGGACCGCAGGGGTGCATACCCGTCGCCGACGGCACGGCCGATCAGATAGCGGGGGCGGTTTTTCCCGAAGACCTTTACCGCGCGCTCCTTAAGGATATTCCCGGCGGGCTTGCCGCCGTAATACGGAAAGTCCGTTTTATCCCTGAAACCATGTCCGCGCTCAAGGCCCTTGAAGCGTTCAAGGGCGGCGAAGGGGGCTATCTTTTTGTCATGGACGAATACGGAGGCTTTGCCGGCATGGTTTCGGCAAGAAACCTTATAGACGAAATGGTGGAACTTTCCGGTTCGGAAGAAAAAGAAGAAGGCGTAACAAAACAGGAAGACGGTTCCTGGCTCGCGTTGGGCAGCGTCAACATAGACGACGTTTCCCGCATGCTGTCGCTGGAAAACCTTTCAGGCGATCATCAGGATTACCACACCCTCGCCGGCTTTATCCTTTCGCTCGCCGGGGAAATCCCCCAGTCGGGAGCGGTTTTTGAATGGGCGGGATACCGCTTTACCGTCGCCGGCATGGACGGAAACAGGATAGACAAGGTGCTGATCGCTTCCCTCCCGGAGAAGTAGTTTATTTTTCAGCGGAAGTTGTTCGGCGGGGATGATCACCCGGCCCAGCCCCGGCTCCGCCCTACGGCCTTGTGCCAGCCGGCGAGAAGTTCTTCCTGTTTTTCCTTCTCCATGCGGGGAAAGAATGTAGCGTCGCATTTCCACATGCCTTTTACTTCGTTCAGATCTTTCCAGAATCCGACGGCGAGGCCGGCAAGATAGGCGGCGCCCAGGGCGGTTGTTTCGCGCACCACAGGACGCCTGATATTTCCGCCCATGACGTCCGCCTGAAACTGCATGAGGAATTTGTCCCGCGTCGCCCCCCCGTCAACCTTGAGTTCCGAAAGGCGCACCCCTGTGTCTTTTTCCATGGCGCGGATCAGATCGAGGCTTTGATAGGCGATGGATTCCTGGGCGGCCCTGATAATGTGGTAACGCTTGGTTCCGCGCGTAATCCCGGTGATGCAGCCGCGGGCGTACATGTCCCAGTAGGGGGCGCCGAGTCCGGTAAAGGCGGGCACAAGGTACACCCCGCCCGTATCCTTAACCTTGCCCGCATAATATTCCGCGTCGGCGCTTTCGGTGATAAAGCGCATTTCATCCCTAAGCCACTGAATTACCGCGCCGCCTACAAAAACGCTTCCCTCAAGAACATACTGCACCTTCCCCGGCAGGCTGGCGGCGATGGTGGTTAAAAGTCCGTTCCTGCTTTCGGCGGGTTCGCTTCCCGTATTCATGAGGAGGAAGCAGCCCGTCCCGTAGGTGTTCTTCGCATCGCCTTTTTCAAAACAGCACTGGCCGAAAAGGGCGGCCTGCTGATCCCCCGCGTCTCCCGAAACGGGGATCTCCGTTCCCTGTATGTTGACTTTGCCGTACACTTCGCTTGAGGACCGCACCGAGGGAAGAACAGAACGCGGAATATCCAGGGCTTCAAGAAGGGCGTCGTCCCAGTCAAGCTTGCGGATATCAAAGAGCATGGTGCGGCTCGCGTTTGTGTAATCGATTATATGAACAGCCCCGCCTGTCAGCCGCCAGATAAGCCAGGTGTCAACGGTGCCGAAAAGTATCTCCCCCTTCCGCGCGCGTTCCCGCGATCCTTCAACATGATCCAGTATCCATTTGATCTTGGTTCCCGAAAAATAGGCGTCGGGTACAAGGCCGGTAACGCCCCTGATGTGATCTCCCAGTCCGTTTTTTACAAGGCCGTCCACAATGTCCGAAGTCCGCCTGCACTGCCATACAATGGCGTTGTAAATGGGACGGCCCGAGGCCCTGTCCCAGAGCACCGTCGTTTCCCGCTGATTGGTAATTCCCAGGGCCGCAATGTCGGCTGCCTGTATATCATGCTTTGCAAGCAGTTCCATCATCACCGCGTACTGGGAGGAATAGATTTCCATGGGATCGTGCTCCACCCAGCCTTCCTTTGGATAGATCTGGGCAAATTCCTTCTGTTCTACGCCTATAATGTTCTGGCCGCGGTCAAAAAGTATGGCCCGTGAACTGGTCGTGCCCTGATCAAGGGCAAGGATATATTTGGACATTTTTTTTCTCCCTCACAAAAAATATCATTTGACAGCCAAATACTCAAGGACGGGGAATGTACGGCCGGGGCCGGTGAACCGGGATTCAATTTTTTAGCGGACGTTGTTCAGAAACTGAAATTTCTGAACAACTCTACAGGCGTTTCCCGCCTACGGCAATGAGTTTTTCAGCCTTTTCATCATACGCCGATTCATCCCAATCGCCGTATATTTTCACGCTGTCAAAACCCGCTTCAAAAAGAAGCCGGCGCAGTTCCGTCGCCGCATAGAGCCGCTGGGTAAACACCTTTTCCGTCCTCTCGCCGCCCCTGATGAGCACCCAGCGGTTTTTAAGGGCGGCCCATGAATCCACCGCTTCGTATTCGGTAAGCACCGTGTATCCCGCCCGTTCAAACCATTCGCATTCGATAAAATCCCTTACGGCAATTTCCTTGCCCAGCGTTTCCATGATAAACACCCCGCCGGGTTTCAGGGAATCAAAAACATTCCGGGCCGCAAGAAGATCATCCGCGGGATCCTCAAAATAGCCGAAGGAAATATAGAGGTTCACCGCCGCGTCAAAGAAACCCGGCCGCCTGAAAGAGCGGGCGTCTTCGCGGACGAACTCGACGTCAAGGCCGTCGTAAAGGGCGTCTTCCCCGGCGGTGCGGAGGAAAGATTCGGTAATGTCAACGCCGGTAACCGCAAAACCGCGGCGGGCCAGTTCAAGTGAAATACGGCCGAAACCGCAGCAGAGATCCAGCAGGCGGGGGCCGGAGGCGGCTCCGGAAGGCGGGCCGTAGAGGTCGAGGCGGGCCAGCGCGGTAACTCCGTCGGCGACACGGGGCACCTCGGCCCAATGCGCGTCGTCAAACATGACGGGCGCGTAACGTTCCCAGAAACTTTCATCGTTGAACCATTCT
>JAITJV010000252.1 GCA_031278755.1 Treponema sp.
AAACGCGGCATGGAGAGGGCCGAAGCATGATCGTACCTATGAAGAAGGCGTCCCTCGTCGTCATGGACAGGGACCGCGAACCGTCGCTTGAAAAGCTCCGGGAGCTGGGCGTTCTGCACCTGCAAAGAAAAAGCGTTTCTTCGGCGGTTCTTTCGGGCCTTCTTGAAAAGCGGGCCAAAACCGAAGCGGCCCTTGCCGTCGTCAGATCCGTTGAAGCGCCGAAAAAAACCGCGCGCGCCGCGGGAACGACTGGAACGGCGGGAACGGAAAATCCCGAAGCCGCGGCCAATCCCGCGGCAAAGATCCTCGAACTGGGTGAAGAACGGAAGCGCCTGCAGGATGAACTGGCGTCCCTGGCCCGCGAGCGGAGCCGCGTCGAAAATTGGGGTGATTTTGATCCTGAAGCGTTTGCGGAGTTTGCGGCAAAAGGCATTGTGCTTGTCCCCTATCTTCTTCCCCGGAAGTCCTATGAGGCCCTTGGAAACGATACGCGGATCATAGTCCTTGGCGAGGATAAAATCGGGGTATATGTTCTTTCGGCCGGAAAGGAAATCCCCGGCGAAACTCCCTTTGCCTTAAGCGAATATTCGCTTTCCGGAATTGACACCCGCGCCGAAGAAACGCGGAAAAGAATTGCCGCCGTTGAAGAACAGCTTGTCTTTCTTGCGGCCTTTAGGCCCGCCGTGGAGGCGGAAAAACTTTCCCTTGACGAACAGATCGAATTTGAAACGGCCAGGGCCGGCATGGACGTCCTTGACGGCGCGCCCGCCGAACACGCCGTCTCATGGCTTTCGGGTTTTATCCCCGCCGAAGACCTCGGCGTCCTCAAGCGCGGAGCCGCGGAAAACGGCTGGGCGCTCATCGCCGATGATCCCGGTCCTGACGACGAAGTCCCCACGAAGCTGAAAAACAACCGGTTCGCGAACCTCATCGGCCCCCTTACCGGCTTTCTTGAGGTCGTGCCCGGCTATCACGAAGTTGATATTTCAGGATGGTTCCTCTTCTTTTTTGTTATCTTTTTCGGGATGATTTTCGGCGACGCGGGCTACGGCGCGCTTCTCCTTTTGAGCGGCGCCGCGGCTCTTGCCGCGACGGTGAAAAAAGGCGTCCCCCCGGTAGTCAAGCTGCTCCTGCTGCTGGGATTTTCCAATTTTGTCTGGGGGGTGCTTACCTGCTCCTGGTTCGGCATTGAAGTTAAATATTTACCCGGCGTCCTGCAGAATGTTTCCCTGCCCCTTATTTCAAACGTTACTTCAAACGCGTCCGAATACGGCAAAAAAATAGTCCAGCAGAATTTGATGATTTTCTGTTTTTCCCTGGCTTTGCTTCAGCTTTCAATAGGACATATTCTCGCGATCTTCCACAACAAGTCCCTCAAGGCCCTGGGGGATCTGGGAAACATCGCCATGCTTACGGGAATGTACTTTATCATCCTCAACCTTATCGCAAGCAATGAAGCCCGGCAAATTCCCCTGTTTCCCCCGGCGGTTTATATTCTGGCGGGCGGGTTTTTTCTCAATTTTGTGTTTGGAAACTACAGCGGAAGCATAGGCCGGTCAATAACGGAAAGCCTTAAAAACATCATTTCCGTGATACTGGGTATCGCCAATGTATTTTCCGACATCATGTCCTACATAAGGCTCTGGGCCGTAGGGCTTGCCGGGGCGGCGATTGCCGATACGGTGGATAAAATGGCCGGCCCCATGCTGGGACATTTTCTGTTTTTTGTTTTTGGGATACTTCTGCTGGTCTTCGGCCATGGCCTCAACCTTGTACTGAATATGCTTTCGGTTCTTGTCCACGGCGTCCGCCTTAATACGCTGGAATTTTCAGGCCATGTCGGATTAACCTGGGCAGGTTCTGCATACAAGCCGTTTTCTAAACGGATAAAAAATGAAGCACAGTCCGCCTAAACGGATTGCAGCAACAATATAGGAGAAAAAGATGAATTTAGGTTTGATAGGCGCGGGTATTGTGATGGGTGTTGCCGCAATCGGTTCGGCGACAGGTATCGGTATTGCAGGTCAGGCGGTTATCGGAGCGTGGAAAAAGTGCTATATCGGCAACAAGCCGGCGCCCATGACCCTGCTTGCGTTCGGCGGGGCGCCCTTGACCCAGACCTTCTACGGTTACATTTTGGGGTTTCTTTTTATGAAGCCCGCGGCCATAGCAAATCCGGAGAACGGCCTCCTGTACCTCGGCATAGGCGCCGCCTCGGGGTTTGCCATGGCGTTTTCCGCCATCGCCCAGGGAAAGGCGGGAGCCGCCGGCGCCGACGCCGCCGGTGAAACCGGCAAGGGTTTTGTCAACTACATGATGATCGTCGGCATCTGCGAAACCGTCGCCATTTTTGCGATGGTTCTTTCCATGATAAGCCTGTAAAACGATACGGTTACCCTCGGCGGCTTTAACGGGATACGGCGGGTCTGTATAGGCGGGGACAGCCCCGTCCTGATACAGACCATGTGGAAGGATCGCCTTGGTTTTTCCGATCTTGAAGGAAA
>JAITJV010000058.1 GCA_031278755.1 Treponema sp.
GTCCGGGGCGTCGGGGAGCAGTTCCGCCTGTACCCGCAGCGATTCGGCGTAATTTTGGGTACAGCAGCCCTGGGGATCAAGCGAACGGACCAGTTTCATTGCCTCTTCCAGCCGGGGGGGCGGAAACCCGCCTTCAGCATTTTCCCCGAAAAGGACGTCCACAGGCTCCTTATGAAAACCGTCCTCATCAAGGTTCTGGATCAAAATTTCGCAGATATCACGGAGACCTTTGTCTATAGGTTCAAGGCGCAACTGCCGGAGCAGATGTTCCTGGAGGGTTTCGGGCCGGGAAAGCACCCCTTCAATAAAACGGCGTTTTTCATCGGACGCTTCTTCGCCGCCCTGACGGACAAAACCTGAATCCGAAGTTGCTTCAAAATAATCGTCCTCCTCCTTTCCGGATTGTTCGGCGTCATCAATGGAAACAGTGGGAGGATCTTCAAGCGCTTCCAGGGCGGGGTTCCGTTCGATTTCCTCATCTATCTTTTCCCGCAAATCCATTATGGGCAGCTCCATCATCTTGATGAATTGATAGACCTGGGGATTCATTCTGAGCCGTTGTTCCTGGACAAAGGAAGGACGCTGCAACTGCACGGACAAAACTCCTTTCAGGAGCATTGAATTGAGAAAAGCACTCTCACTAAACTATTATTCCACAAGCGCCCTTTGTCAAGAATGCCGGAAACATGTTACAATAAAACCATGAAATTTCCGCAGCCTGCGGGACCGGGGCTTGCGATCCCCGAAATACTCCTCCCCGCTTCCCGCGTGGATCTCGGCAAATGGGCGGTCATTGCCTGCGATCAGTATACGCAGGACCGTTCCTATTGGGAAAAGGCGGCTAAGGCTGTGTCCGGCGCCCCGTCGGCGCTGGAACTGGTTCTCCCCGAAATTTTTCTTGAAAGCGGCGGACTTTCCGGCAGGATCAGAGCCATACACGGCAGCATGAAAAAATACCTTGAAAAAGGCATCTTCGCTCCGCCCAGGCGGGGTTGTGTTTACCTGGAGCGGGACACCCCGTTCACCAAAAAAAGGCCCGGCTTTCTTGCCGCCCTGGATCTGGAGCAGTACGATTACAAATCAGAAGCCCGTTCCTTGATCCGCCCTACCGAGGGAACCCTGCCCGAACGGCTCCCCGTGCGCATGGACATACGGCGCGGAGCGCCTCTGGAAATTCCCCATATTCTCGTCCTTATTGATGACGAAGAAAATACCCTCCTCCCCGGCCTTGGAGAACGCGCGAAACGATCACGGCCCGCCTATGAAACGCCGCTGATGCTGGGCGGCGGCGGAGTTTCCGGCTGGTTTCTTGACGGTGAAGCCGATTTGGCTTTCCTCCCGGGCGCTCTTGAGAAACTCGCGCAGCGAAGCCTCGCCCGTTTCGGTCCCGGCAGTTCAGGCGAAACGGCCGCGCCCTTCCTCTATGCGGCCGGAGACGGGAACCATTCACTGGCGGCAGCCAAAGAAATATGGGAAGAATACAAGCAAGCGCACGGCGGAACGGAATCCGTGATGGCCCATCCCGCGCGGTGGGCGCTTGCGGAAATCGAAAATCTTTACGATCCCGCAATACATTTTGAACCCATACACAGGGTCGTCTTTAATGTGGAAATTGATGAACTGCTTGTCCTTCTTTCGGAACTGCCGGGTTTTTCCCGCCGGGAACTTTCAGGTCCGGCGGCCGCGGGGGAACTTTCCCGTCTTGTAAGCGATCCGGAAGCCTCCGTAAACAGGCTGGGCCTCACCGGCGGAGGCCGCTGCGTCCTCGTTGAAACTTCGGCTCCCGGGTTTGCCACGGTAAGCCTTCAGCCGCTGCTTGACCGGTTCGTCAGGGAAAAAAAGGCGGCGGACGCCCCTTCCATTGATTACATACACGGCAGTAACGAACTCTTCCGCCTGGCGGGATCGGCAGAAAAGACAGGCGGCGGCCCAAAGGGAAAGGCGGCGGGCATACTCCTTCCGCCGGTAAAAAAGAACGCCCTTTTTGAAACCGTGGCCCGTACCGGCCCCCTGCCCCGGAAAAGTTTTTCCATGGGGGAATCCGACGAACAGCGCTTTTATCTGGAATGCAGGAGATTGTTCAATTAATTGGCGTCTGTCCGCAAAGCCGGTTACTTTGTGGACAATTCTAATTACACAGCCGGCCGGCTGTGAAAGAGAGGGTAAAATATGAAGTCCATCACAAAAGAACTGTGGTTTAATACGAAAAAATCCAGAGAATTCATCAATATCACGGGAGAAGTAGAAGCCCTGCTGGCCGAATCGGGGATTCAGGAGGGACTGTGCCTGGTAAACGCCATGCATATTACCGCCAGTGTTTTTATCAACGATGACGAAAGGGGCCTTCATCAAGACTTCGACGTCTGGCTTGAAAAACTCGCCCCCCATGAACCCGTTGCTTCGTACCGTCATAATACCGGTGAAGTAAACGCCGACGCCCACATGAAGCGCCAAATCATGGGCCGTGAAGTTGTCGTTGCTGTTACCGGCGGCCGGCTTCACTTCGGCCCCTGGGAGCAGATCTTCTACGGCGAATTTGACGGCCAGAGGCGCAAACGGGTGCTGGTGAAGATTATAGGAGAATGAATCTTCACAGATCAAATTTACCTGGTATTAACCAAACTTTCGAATGAACGCCAAACTTCCAAAAACCACTGTTTTTGGAAGTTTTATGCGATTACAAACCTGCAGAACATCGTCATGAAGCCCTGCGGAAAAGTTACCATGCGGATTTTTTGGCTTTTTTGTCCTTTTTACCGGCTTTGACGGGGGCTTTTTTCGCCGGTTTTTTGGCGGCCGGCTTCCCAGCTTTCCCGGCAGCCGGTTTTTTCACTCTTTGAATATCCTTCAGTGCGGCATTTAACGCACTGTCCTTTGCCGCAACAAAAAGATCGTAATCTTTTTGCAAATCCAGCCAGAATTCGCAGGAATTACCGAAAAATTTCGCCAGACGCAGGGCCACAGGAACAGAAATCCTTGTCTTGTTAATGGTAATCTGCCTTACGGCCGACTGGCTTAACTTTAACGCGGCAGCCAGTTTGGTGGGGTTGAGCTGATAATCGTCCAGAAATTTTAAAAGAACGACTCCGGGGATTTGCGATGATTTCGTCATAAAATGCTCCTTGAAAAGATAATATATTAGAAGAAGTATAATTTATTTTATTAAAATGATCCAGTAGGTAAATTAAAATCAGCCGGTTTTTTAACCGTTGTATTCATAAAAATAATACCATTAATACACGAGGCCGTTTCAAAACTTCAGTTTTTGGAACGAGCACATACTATTGGATTATTGATGAATCTTTTATGGGAAGAAAACCTCTAAAAAACCAATCGGAGGTTTTAGAAACGCCCTTCACTTGAAACAAACGGGAATAACTTTTATCATGGAAAGGTTTTCATAATCCGGGCCTGTTTATTGTAAGCGAAGGGTGTAATAAGAACCCGCCAGCCGGCCAGCAGCCCCGGCGAGGGCTGTTTTTTATCGCCGTTAACCTGGGCCGGCGCGCGCCTGACGCCGCAAACCGGATAAGTCGAGGCCGGCTTCAGCCGGCTGTTGCGCCGCCCGCCGGGTCGCGGGGGAGCTTCAGGGCGCTTAAAAAAGGTATTAAACCCCGAATATAAACACCTTATGAGAACAACATGCCTTGCGGCCCGCCGCGCGGTATGTTGATTATTTTCCTGTTTCATGGTTCAATGAAACAAGGCACAACTTGCCGGCGTGGTGGAATGGTAGACACGGCAGACTCAAAATCTGCTGTCCGCGAGGATGTAAGAGTTCAAGTCTCTTCGCCGGTATGCGTAATCCCTTATATTGGACTTGTTCAATAACCCGGTTGGTTATTGCAGGTTAAAGTCCCTTGGACCTTA
>JAITJV010000126.1 GCA_031278755.1 Treponema sp.
CCCATTTTCATCCTCCGAAAGATCATTCATTTGCACCCTTTCTGAACCGGAAAGGGGCAAAAGCCACCCCGGTTTCAGTGAAAAACTTGCTGAAAAATTCATAGTACTGAAGGCGGACAACCTGTATGGCCACTATCATCCCTTCAAGAACTATGATCACCGTATTGCCGAATATCATGATAAGGAGAGCGGCGGAACCGCCCGCGGGGCCCAGGCCGGCTATTGCTTCGGAAAATCTGAACACGATGTATGAAAGCACCGCGTGGGACAGGGCGAAGGCGCCCACGCGGAGAAAACTTACCGTATTTGAAATATAGGTGGAAGCGGTTTCGAGGATTTCCACAAAACCTTCCATAATAAATACCATTAAACCCTGATGCAGGACGGGCCTTTCCCGCGCAATAAAGCGCCAGATCGCCGGGCCGAAAAAGATACAGACGGCCGGAACAATGAGGCCCGCAAGATCAAACCATTCAAAGCGCCCTCCCAAAAGACAGCGGACGGCGATGGAGACCGCGTACCAAAAAAGAAAAAGGCCGGCGAATCCTGTTTTGGCGAAAAGCGCTTCCTCGTATTTTTTCATAAACCAGTGGTTGATGATGTTTACTATCAGCCCTATGGAATTAAGGATCACGCCTACCCCTATGGTAAAGCCGAAAAAGAAAAAAAGTTTTTGCACGCTTCCGCCCTTTTCCGCCAGGGGCATAAGGGTAAGAACCCTGTCCACCGGTTTTCCGAAAAGAAAGCCGGTCAAAGCCCGCGTGGGGCCTACAAGGAGTTCCTCATTGGTAAAAACCGCGCCGTTAAGAAGCCCCATCAGCATCGATGAAATTCCCACAGCGACAAGCGGAGAGGCGTATTTTCTGAGGCCGGAAAACGCCCTGAGGTTCTTCCTTCCGGCAAGAAGGCCGGCGAAAAAAAGCACAAAACCCTGGCCCACGTCGCCGAACATTATCCCGAAAAGAACGGTAAAAAAGAAAGCGACAAAGGGAGTAGGATCGACGGTCCCGTAGAGGGGCGCGCCGTAGGAAAACACCACGCCCTCAAAACCTTTTACAAACGCCCCGTGCCTGAGGGACACCGGGACCTTTTCCCTTCCTTCCTTTACCCCTTCCATTTCGTCGGGATTATAGGTCCTGACGGCGGTGCGGCCGCCTGTGATGCGCTCCAGATCCGCCACGATGGAAACAATCTCATCTTTGGGCGCCCAGCCTGAAAGGATATAAACGTTCCTTGTGGCAATGAGCTTTACCTTGAGTTCTTCAACGGCGCAGGCCATAAGATACGACGCGGCAAGTTTTTTAAGGCTGGGGCCGAGTTCCTTTTGCATGAGGCCTTTTTCCCGCCCTATTTCCTCCAGATCGTCTTTGGCCTTTCGCAGCCTTTCCTCAAGGCCCGACAGAAGTTCACCCGGCACTCCCTGATACCCTTCGGGCACCGCGATGGGAGTAAAGGATGTTTTTTTAAGTTCGGAGTCCAGGGCAAAACGGCCCTTGCGGGAAGCGGCGGCAAGGACGCGGTCGCCCGCCCCTCCGTCACCGCCCTGCCCAAGGGAAACGATCACCGCCCGGTCGCCCAGGCGTTCCCGCAGTTCTTCCTGCCGGCCCGGATCGAGCCGCCCGACGCGGAGCGTAAGGTATGAAAGCTGATCGAGATCGGAAAAGGGGGCGCTGAGATTGGCAAAAGCCCTGGCTTCGTTCAGCGTTTCTTCAACCTTTTTCTTTTCTCCGCTTTCCTTTAATTCTTTTTCGCGCAATACCGAAATGACGCCGCATATCCTGTCCGCAAGGTTCTCTTCGTTTTCTCCGGGAAGGACGCTGTCTTCTTCGGGTTCTTCGGGCAGTTCCACGCCGAGCCAGACCGCGCCCGCCCTGATCTTTTCGATGGTTTCCTTTATGTGGGTATGGACCGCTTCTTCCAGGGCGTGAACAGATCCGTCCGCCGGGGGAATGCCTTCGCGTTCGGCGGAAAAGTGCATCACCCCCCACCTTCCCAGGTACTCTATTACCGCGTCCGCGTCACGGCTTAAAACGGTAAGCTCTATATGCTTCATCCGGCGGGGGAGGATCAATGCTGCACCTCCAATACGGCAAATACATCACGGCCCGACATCCCGAGTCCCGTTCCCTCGGCGGTGCTGGTAAGAAGATCCTCTTCAAACTGTTTCAGCTTGATAAAACAAAAACGGCGTCCAGAGAAAAAGGGCGGAGATGGAATTTATGCAGGGCCATGCCGTAAAGACGCCGTGAAGCGGCGTTCTGAAAATACCGCGGGTCCGCCGTCCATTCGCCGCCTTCCGCGGGGTTAAGGAGGCTTTCCCACCGCCAGCCTTTCCATTCGGCCCGGCTGTCAAGGGGAAAATCCAGGAGCGCGTTTTCCCGGGAAGAGCGGCGCGGATCTTTTTGTTCAACGGACGCCAGATGGTTTTTGACTTCTTCAGCCTGCATCCGGTAATAGGTTCTGAGGCGGAGGATCCAGACCGCGTTTCTGAGGGAAATTTCATCGGCAAGTATCTTTTCCGAAAACTGCCTGTCGGAACGGGGCAGCGCCATAAGGGCTTTCCAGAGTTTTTTATAATAAAAACGATCGAGCGCGGTCTGTAGGGAAATGTCCCCTATGTCTTTTTTTGAACGGGAGCCTTCTTTTACCCTGAAACCTTCGCTTTCAAGAATTCCGGTGAATTCCGTTCCTTTTATCATTTCCGCAAGATCGGGCCACGCCTTAAAGTTGACGGTCTGAAAACGGCCCAAACCGGTAAAGGGAGGGGCGGCGCGGCCGTTTTCCGGATATCCCGAAAGGGCGCCAAGGACGCTTTTAAGATCGGCGTATTCATAGCCGCGGATGAGGCGCACAAGGAATTCGGGGGGGCGGGAAAAACAACCGATGATGGCGCTTATTGACTGCACGGCCCGTTCGGTAAAACGCCGCTCCATATCGGGGAGCAGTTCGCGCTCGGGCAGTTCGCGGACGGAACCGGGGAACACCAGCGCGTCCAGTTCCGAAAGCCTGCCGACCGCGGCCAGGCGGGGAATGCGTTTACCCACAAAAGATCTGCCTATAATCCCGCAGGCTTTGGCGTAAGCATAGGCGCGTTCGCCCGCATCAGGCAGCCCCATCTAATCCTCTTTTAAAAACGACTCCACCATGTTCTTGAAACCATTCCGGTCCGCAGTAATGGCGGTGAGGCTTTCACGGTAAGCGGCAAGCTGTTCTTCATACCGTTTCCTTATATTTTTGACTTCATTTTCATAAGCCGCTTCCATTTCCGCAGCCTCCCGGCTGTATCTTTCCTCGTACCGGACACGGTTCTGCTTTTCACTTTGAGCGATACGCCGGTCCGCTTCCGCCTGGGCGCCGTCCACCAGCGCGGAGGCTTCAGCTTCTATGCGGAGCAGATGCTCCAGTACATTTCCATTCTCCGGCCCGCCGCTTTCGTTTTCCATGGTCCGCCTAATCCAGGGCGATAAGCACATCCTCGTACTTTTTTATGATCCGGTGTGCGCTCTGGGGATCCCGCTGGGACAGAAGCTCCGTATAGAACTGGGGGTTCTCCAGCAGTTCAGCCAAACGTTTAAGGACGCGCAGATGCTTTTCCGAATCCTCCCCGGGAGCCAGCACCATAAAGAAAAGATAAACCGGCTGGCCGTCAAGGGCGTCGTAATCGACCCCCCTGTGGGAAATGCCGAGTACGCCTTCCACGTTTTCCACCGCATTGGTCTTTCCGTGGGGAATAGCGATTCCTTTTTGTATCCCTGTGGACATCTTGGCTTCCCGCCTGCGGAGGGCGTCAAGAATCTCCTCCCGGGCGTTGGATTTTGTCGCCTGGCAAAAATGATCCACCAATTCTTCAAAGACCTCGTCTTTATCCTGGGCTTCTACATCGGCCTTGATAAATTCGGGCCTGAACACTTCATGAAGAAACATTGCCGCCTCCGGTCCTACTGTACTGTCTCCGGGGTTTCCTCCGGAATCCCCGGACCTTCCGGAAGCGCCGTTCCGGAAGGCGCTTCAAGAACGCCGGGAGATTCAAGAACGGAGTCGGGGCTCTCAATATTCTGCGATTCCCCGTCCCGGGCGTTGAGTTCTTCATCCACCCAGGTTGGCCCCCGCGATTCGTTCAGCAGTTCGCGGCCGGCCGATTCCACCCCTTCTCCCGCGGGAATGCGGTTGGAAAGGGCAAGGGCAAGGCTGAGAACAAGAAAAAGCGCCCCCAAAATACTCGTTGTTCTGGTTAAAATATTTCCTGATCGGGAGCCAAACGCTGAAGAACTGCCTCCGGCAAAAATACCGCCTAAACTGTCGCCTTCTTCATTCTGAATCAGCACAATCAGAACCAAAAGAACCGCTACAATTACAAAAAAAACCAACAGTACAATACTGAGCACGCCCATCAAAAAACTCCCGTTCTACGGAACACCGCAGACAATTTGATTGTAATAAAGGGGAAAAAGTAAAGCAAGCCCGAAGGCGCTTCACCGTTAAGGCAGGGGAGGCCCCCGGCCGCCGAGAAAAACCGCCA
The DNA here is from genome assembly GCA_031278755.1 of Treponema sp. GTDB lineage: Bacteria > Spirochaetota > Spirochaetia > Treponematales > Breznakiellaceae > JAIROE01. The sequence continues at coordinate 4,520 of JAITJV010000126.1, forward strand.
TGACCGGGACGCCAAAAAAACGCTTTTTATGAAGGCCGCCTGAAAACCATATAAAAAACGCCCCTGAGACCGATCCGCGCAGAAGCGGAAGCAGGAGAAGAAGAAACAGGAAAAGACGCATATCCGGATAATCCCTGTCTGAAAAAAGGCCCGCCGGGGAAAGGGCGGGGAAAAACCCGCCGGCGCCGGGCGGCGGCTTCAAAACCGCGTCCGCTTCTCCGGCGTCCTGTAAACCGAACCAGCCGTGCCCAAGCCTGAGGATATCCCCCGAAATCACAAAAAGCGGCAGGACAAGGGAAAGGAAGATAATACACAGGGCTTTTTGGCGTTCCTTCATCCTGTAAAACATACCTTTTTTCCGCGTTTCAGTCTAGTCCGGCAGGCTGTCAGCGGATATCCTCAATTTCCGCGCCGCTCACGCTTTTTGCGGCTTCTTCCACTTCCGCCTTTGACAGGCCTTCGATTTTCA
>JAITJV010000220.1 GCA_031278755.1 Treponema sp.
CAGGTTTCGGATAACCTCCGCGTCGGTGCCGTCCACCACGAGGCGCAGGCCCTTTTTCATAAATTCATCGTCCAGGTCTTCGAGTTCATCTTCGAGGGCCAGAAGCCCTTCACGCCGCGCCTTTTCGGAAAAGGAAACCATCTTCTGTATGATCCCCTTTTCGTTGAATACGGGAATACGAAAGGTGCGCCCGAGGAGGCTCCAGATGCCCAGGGTTTCGGAGAGCGACGTCGCCAGCATCAGGGCGAAATAGGAACCTATGACGACCATGAGGAAGGAAGGCAGATCGACAACCGTCCCGATGCTGCCGCCCGAGGAATAGATGGACATAATCACCATGCCGACGGCGCCGAAAACTCCTATTAAACTCGATATGTCCATCCTACTCCCCGTCCTTAAACGGCGTCAGCCGCCTGCGGTACTCCTCTATCTTTTCCAGAACCTCTTTCACCTCTTCCCGTACAATAAGGTGTTTTCCCGAAAGCATAATCAGGGTGGTATCGGGATTGATTTCTATACACTCTATCTGATGAGGGTTTATATAGTACTCAATTCCGTCAAGCCGGGTTACTTTTATCATACAACATTCAACGGGAAGTTAAAAGCAAGCACCCTGTTTCCGGCTTCCCGTTCCTGACTCCTGACTTTTATCTTGGACTTGTTCAATAACCCGGTTGGTTATTGCGGGTTAACGTCCATTGGACTTTAACTGCCAAGTCTCCCAAAAAACGCGGATTTCTCAACGAAATCCACGTTTTTTGCCATTTTTTAGCGGACGTTGTTCAGAAACTGAAGTTTCTGAACAACTCTATTACCGTTTAAGGGTCAAAAGCTCCTGCAGAAGCTGATCCGCGGTCTGTATGGTTCTGGAATTGGCCTGGAAGCCCCTCTGGGTAACGATCATATCGGTGAACTGCTCGGCCATGTCAACGTTGGACATTTCCAGAAAGCCCGCGGCTATTTTGCCTTTGCCGGCGATTCCGGAAGGGCCTATATTGGCCGCCCCGGAGTTGTTGGATACGCGGTAGTTATTGTCGCCGGCCTTTTCAAGACCGCCCTGATTGGGGAAGCTCGCCATGGCGACCTGCCCCAGAACGCGCACCGTTCCGTTGTCGTAGATTCCCGTAATGACCCCGCTCTGATCGATTTTGAAGTTTTCAAGATAACCCATCGTATGGCCGTCCTGTTCCACCGGCTTGGTAGACGCGGCGTCCGAATACTGGGTGATCGAATTGATCGTGGCCCCGACCGTTCCCAGACGGAGGGTAAATTCCTGCCGTACCGGAGCGCCGTCTTCGCCGGGGGTGGCCTCAAGAACGTCAAAGGCGACATTCATCAGTACTTCGCCTTCGATGCCCGATACGTTTCCTTCTCCGTCCTCCGCGGAAAGAAGGGTCCCGTTGTTGTTAAAGTTTACCGTAAAGTTGACAGGCCCGCCGGCTGCGGGGGCTTCTTCGCCCAGCCCTATGGCGGCATTGTTTGGAATTTCCCCTTCGGGATCTACCGCAAGCTGGGCGTTCCAACTGTTACTGGCGCCCGGCGCCCTGGTAAACGCAACCTGCAGGATGTGTTCCGCGCCGAAGGAATCGTATATTTTGATGTCGGTAGTCCAGGTTCCCTCGCGCACCTGCAGTTCCGTAGGATTTTCGGGAATTTCGGGAATATTCTTGTTGAGGTTACAGGCGTAATTGACAAAAGTCGTCGCCCTGGCGGCGTCCTTGGAACCTACCGGGATGACAATATCCTCAATCTGGCGGGAAACATCGATAAATTGAACGCCCATGACGTCCCGGGCCATCCAGCCCTGAACCCTCATGCCGTTGGCGGGGTTCACCATGGTTCCGTCCTTGTCTACGCTGAAGGCTCCGTTCCTGGTGTAGAATTCCTTGTCCCCTTCGTGAAGGACAAAAAAGCCCGTCCCCTGTATGGCAAGATCGGTCCCCACTCCGGTGCTCTGAAGGCTTCCCTGGATGTGGATGGTGTCTATCGAAGCGATGGACATCCCCAGGCCTACTTCCTTGGGGTTAACGCCGCCGAGATCTTCCGTCGGACGGGTCGCCCCCTGAAGCTGCTGGTACAGGATGTCCTGAAAGTTCACCCGGTTGCGCTTAAAACCCGTTGTGTTGATGTTGGCAATGTTATTACCGATAACATCCATTCTGGTCTGGTGGTTCTGCAGTCCGGACACGCCGGAAAATAACGATCGCATCATATCGCATCACTCCTCATAGATTCTCACAACCTGTTCCCATGAATAGGCTGCGCCGTTTACCATTACCGCGGGGAAATCGCCCCGGTCCACCGCCATCACGGCGCCCTGTATCACGTTCTCTCCGTCGATGATGTCAACATGGCGGCCCAGCGCGGAAGAAGCTTCGGAAGACTTGATCATGCTGGTCAGTTTCGCAAAATCCGCCGCCATGCCGGTCATCTGTTCCAGCGTGGAAAACTGGGCCATCTGCGCGATGAATTCCTTGTCTTCCATGGGCGCGGTAGGATCCTGATAGGAAAGCTGGGTGAGAAGAATTTTAAGGAAATCATCCTTTCCCAGATTCTGCTGGGGGATCCTTCCCTGATTCAGGGTCTTGTTAAAATCTCTGGCTATCTTGTCATTTTCCGCTTTTTCCCGGGGACTCAAGGTCCACTCTATTCCTGTCATATACAGCTCCTATATCAGCATGTTGACTTGAACCCGCCCGTTCAGGCGGAAAACACCGCCGGTAATAAATTCCCGCTGTCCGGCGGCGTCATAACGGGAAGCGGCTTCCTCGGCCCCTGTTCCCCGGTTATGATTCGGGAAAACAGGGCGCTCCCGCCTGCCTTCCCCGCTGCCCCCGCCCTGGCTCAGGGAAAAATCAAGTTCGGCGCCTTCAAAGCCCGAATCCCGGAACGCCTGTTCCAGGGAATGAATTTCCCGCTCAAAGGCGCGCAGGGCTTCTTCACTTTCAACAACAATATGCCCCGTTATCTTGTTTTCGGCCATTTCAAGGCGT
>JAITJV010000240.1 GCA_031278755.1 Treponema sp.
AAAGACTTCGGGGTAAAGCGCGTGCTGATACGGGGAATAAAGGCCGCCGAAGACGGCCGCTGCGTCGAGCCTTTACGGAAAGCCGATGATTCCGCGGTGCGGGGGAGTTTTCATGTCAGGGATTTTTCCGTAAAAAAACTCGCCCTCAAACTTTCCTCGGACGCCGTGCGCGTTATAGGCGTTAAAAGCGGCAGCGTGGTTACCGTCAGCGGAACCGCGCGGGTGCGGCGCAGCGAAAGCGGCGAATTTGTGCATGATCCCGGGACGGACGTCGCCAAGATAGCCGTGGTGGAGCGGCACAGAAACACGGGCAATGTCGGGCTGGGCCTTATCAGGGGCTACGGCATAAAGCGGGGGGCGGTCGCCGTTTCCGTCGCCCACGATTCCCACAATATCATCGTTACGGGCAAAAGCGACGCCGACATGGCCGCCGCCGTAGAAAGGATCATCGCCATGGAAGGCGGCGCCGTGCTGATAAAAGACGGCGAAGTGCTGGAAGAAATGCCCCTGCCTCTGGGCGGCATCATGAGCGATCAAAACGGCGAATGGGTGGACGGGAAGATACGCTCCCTTCATAAAAAGGCGGTTGATGAACTGGGGGTCAGCAAGGACGTGGAGCCGCTCATGACGCTCTGCTTTATGTCCCTTACGGTGATCCCCGAACTCAAACTTACCGACCGGGGGCTTTTTGAGGCGGCTTCGTTCTCGTTTGTTCCCGTGGAAGCGAATGGATAAGGTTTCCCCGCACGTATTTCGCAATAATGTTTCTGTTGTCCGATAAATAGACGGCCCGTTCAAGCCTGTCCCTGACCGAAAGGGGGGAGGGGGACGCAAGGCCTGAGTCGTCGATCACAAGCGCGTCAAAATCAAAGCCGCTTTCAAAGGATCCCGCGGGGCCGGGGCCTTTTTGCCCGCCTTTATGCACGGCCGCGCCCGCGGCGGCGAAGAACGAGCCTCCTCCCGCGGTTCCAAGGTAGAACGCTTCTTCAAAGGTAAGGGCTTTTTCATCAGGGGAAACGAGCGCCTGCCGCAGCTTTGAAACCTGTATCGCGTCCGTCATTGCCCTGAAGATCGAAACATGGGCGCCGCCGGCCACGTCGCTTCCAAGGCCCACGCGCATCCCCGCGTCAAGAAAGCGGCGCGCCGGGGCTATTCCCGATGAGAGGTTTGTATTTGACTGGGGGCAGTGCGCCGCGTATACGCCGCGTTCGGCAAGCATCTTTATTTCGCCGTCGTCCGACCAGACGCAGTGCGCCATGACGGTGGGCACGGAGCCGCCGGCAAGATCGTACCGCTCGTAGGCGTTTCCGTAGCCGGATGTTTCCGGACAGAGTTCGCGCACCCAGGCGCATTCCTTTCTGTTTTCGGAAAGATGTGAATGGAGGGGAAGGCCGAATTCTTTTTGAATGACGGAAAGTCCTTTCATAAGTTCGTCGCTGCATGAAGGAATAAAGCGGGGCGTTAAAATGGGCGCCGTGTTTTTCCAGCTTTTTCCGAGCGACAGCTTAAGCCATTCGCGCGTCGCGGCGAGGGAAGCCCCGGCGCTTTTTTCGCAGAGGCAGGCGGGGCTGTTTCTGTCCATGTTCACTTTGCCCACAAACGAAACAAGCCCCGATTCTTCCATCATACCGGCAAGAAGCATTGCGGCCGGGACGTGTATTGTCGCAAATAAAAGCGCGCGCGTGTTGGGGCCTTCTTTCAGATCTTTAACAAGAATCGAATACGCCTTTTCCGCGTATTCAAGATCTTCGTATTTTGCCTCTTCGGGAAAGGTATGGGTGTTAAGCCATTCAAGAAGCTCCATGTCCATCGCCAGCGCGCGGAAACTGTACTGCGGCGCGTGCATGTGCAGATCGGTAAGGCCGGGGACGACAAGCTTTCCGCTGTAATCAACAAGGGGGAAATTTTTGTACTCGGCGGGCGGCCTCGGAAAGCATCCCTTTGAAACGCCGTCTTCACAGACAAGAAAACCGTCGTCCATGACAAGGAGGGATTCGGCGCCCGCGCTGTAACAGACGCTTCCGCGCAGTACAAAATTTGACGTGTTCATTTTCCTTTATTATTGGTACAGAATATGCTAATATGCAAGGCGAGGCTGGATAAAATCATGAAAGATATTCTTGTCAAAAACGGACTTGTCGCGGCGGAAAATTCCGAAGAAGTATGCGACGTTCTCTGTTCCGGCGAAAAGATCAAACGCATAGGAAAAGACCTTGCCGGAGGAGCGCCTGACGCCGAAATTATAGACGCCGCGGGAAAGATCGTGATCCCAGGCGGCGTGGATGTTCATACGCATCTTTGCCTTGATACGGGGACCGCGCTTGCAAGCGACGACTTTTATACGGGGACCGTCGCCGCGGCCTTTGGGGGCACAACGTCGATCATCGATCATCCGGCTTTCGGTCCCGCGGGCTGCCCCCTGGATCACCAGATAAAAAAATACCACGGCCTTGCGGAGGGCAGGGCGGTCATAGATTACGGCTTTCACGGCGTGCTGCAGCATGTTGACGGCGGCGTGCTTGCGATGATGGAAAAACTTGCGGCGGAGGGCGTCACAAGCTACAAGGCGTACCTCACCTACGCCTTTATGCTTAACGATGCGGATCTTTTCCGCGTGCTTGAAAGAACAAAAGAGCTGGGCCTTGTACTGACCGTACATCCCGAGAACGACGGGGTCATCGCCTTTCTCCGCGCGCGTTTTATAAGCGAAGGGAAAAGCTCCCCTGCCTATCATCCCCTTTCACGCCCCGCCGAATGCGAGGCGGAAGCGGTGAACCGCATGATCCTTTTTGCCAGAGCGGCGGGGGACGCCCCCCTTTACATCGTCCACCTGAGCAGCGCCCTGGCCTTTGATCACATACTGAACGCCCGCGCCCGGGGCCAGAAAAACATTTGGGCTGAAACCTGCCCCCAGTACCTTTTTCTTGACGACGGCCGTTACAGCCTTCCGGGGGTCGAAGGCCTCAAATACGTCATGTGCCCGCCTTTGCGGAAAAAAGCGGACGGTGAAAAACTTATGCGGGGCCTCAGCCGGGATATAGACGCCGTCGCAACGGACCATTGCCCCTTCTTTTTTTCAACGCGGAAGATGCTCGGGAAGGATGATTTTACCAAATGCCCCTCGGGCGCGCCGGGCATAGAAGAACGCATCCCCCTTATGTACGGCGAAGCGGCGAAAAACAGATTCGGCCTCCGCCGTTTCGTCGACCTCTGCTGTACAAACCCGGCGAAAATTTTCGGCATGTACCCCCAAAAAGGCGTTATCCGCGAAGGAAGCGACGCCGACATAGTGATAATCGATCCCGCCAAAAAGACCGTGATCTCGCGGGCCGTACTCCATGAAAACGTGGATTACACCGTCTACGAAGGCTTTGAAGTCCCCGGCTGGCCCGTCTGCACCATTTCCCGCGGAGAAATCATAGTCCGCGACGGAACATTGTACGGAAAAGCAGGCAGGGGCCGCTTTATCAAAAGACGGGTTCAGCCATAGGGAAGCTCCGGAAACCCCGGTTGGGTTTTTAGAGGTTTTCCGGCGTGGTTTTTGCGGTTTTTTCCTCCCCCATTAAAGCGCCGCGCGTTTTCGCGCCCTCTAGAGGGTGGAGGAATATATGGCAAAACGAATACTTTCCCCCAGAAACGACTTTGTCTTTAAGCTGCTTTTTGGGGACCAGCGGAACAGCGGCATTCTGGCGGATTTTCTCAAGGCGGCCCTGCCCCTGCCCGCCGGGGAATACGATCATCTTGTCGTCGTAGATCCCCACCTCAAAAGGGAATTCGAGGATGATAAGACGGGCATCCTTGACGTTAAGGTCCATACCAAAGGCGGGATCGTTATCAATGTGGAAATCCAGGTGGCGGCTTCACCGGAACTGCGGAACAGGATCGTCCTCTACGGCGCGAAAATGTTGACAGAACAGGTCAAAAGGGGAAATACTTGGGGCAGGGTGGAACAGGTAATCAGTATCGTCATTATGAATGAAATATTGGTTCCTGAGGAAACAGGCTATTATAACAAATACGCCCTGTGCAACCGGGAAAGCGGCGGGCCTTTCACGGAGCTGCTGGGGATTAATATTCTGGAACTGCCAAAACTTCCAAAAGAGGCGGACGGAAACCCGCTGTGGTATTGGGGCAGTTTTTTAAAGTGCGAGAAGGCGGAGGAGTTTAAGGTGGTGGCGGAAAAAGATCCCGGCGTGAAGAAGGCCGTAGCGGCGCTGATGGAGCTGAGCGAGGACGAGCGGACCCAGATGCTGCAGGACGCCCGGGACCGCTGGCTTACGGACCATCAAAACGCGATGAACTACAAATACCGGTTAGGCAAAGAAGAAGGCAGAAACGAAGGGAAAAAGGCCGCCGTTCTGGAAATAGCCCAAAAAATGAAGGATTTAGGCATTCCGGAGAATCAAATAGCCGAAGCCGCCGGCCTTTCCCCCGCCGAAATAGCGAAACTATAGCGTTCCTTCCGGAACCGCGGGCATCGGCTGAGCCGCGGCGCATGAAACCCTCAACACGAATAAGCCCTTAAGAGACCTTCCCCATTCCGCCGATATACCAATAAGGCCTTGTTATATGGTAAAATTAGAGAAAATTTCGCCCGCGGGCTGTGGAACGCGGCGGAAAATACTATATTATAGATACGGGAACCTGTTCCGAAACGCGGTTCCCGGAAACAGGCGGAGCGGTATTTGAAGAAACTCTGGATTATCGCCGGATTACTCATATTTTTCTCGGGTGCGGCGGCCTGGGGAACGGTAGATTATGTCTGGGTAGGTTCGGCCGGTGGTTATGGAGGAAATGATACCGATTGGGAAGATCCCGGGAACTGGGAAGATGGGTCGGGTTCCGCGGTTTCGAATTATCCCGGCGAACTGGTTATCGATGATACTGCCACAATCAACAGCGCTACTGGTGTAACTTATGGGGGGAGTTCCTCTCTAGAATTGGACGAATTGAATTTAAGCAGCGCGCATGTTAATTT
>JAITJV010000279.1 GCA_031278755.1 Treponema sp.
TTTCAATGAGATTTTCATACAAGAGCCTCCTTGGATATAATCTTAGTAACAATATAGTATTACTATGAAATAATAGCAACCGAAAACATTTATGTCAAGGGGCCGTGTTGGCTCCCGGACTCGCGGCTCCCGGGGCTGGTTTACAAGGAAAAAAATCGCCTAACCGGCGGTTTTTGAAGGTTTTATGTGCGAAGCGCGGCAAACCGCCGATTTGAATCTGAGCGCTTGCATTTTATGCTCCAAAAGGTGATACTGTCTCTATGGATGCTGGTGAAATAATCTATATCACAAGCCGGCTGATTTTGGGGGAGTTGGCGTCTTTTTTTGCCATAATGCTCTGGTCAAAAACCCGCGATGTGGCCTGGATGCTCATGGTGATCGGAACCATTGCAGCCTACATAGAAACAGTTTATTCAATTTTGGATATGTTCGGCATTACCGAGGGGGACACCTTCGTCATCGGAAGCGTTCCTGTGGCGGCCATCGTGCTTCCTTCCCTTAGGACTGCCTTTTTTATCATCGCCTTCCTTATTATGGTGGTCCGGAAATACGGCCGGCGCTGAGGAAGCTGAAAAATGACGGAGGATTTATGAAAGCCCTTGCAATCGGTATCGTTATTCTTGCCGCCGCTGTTTTTGCGGCGCTGCCCCCGGAAACCGCCGGATTCGGCCTGGGTTGGTGGGATGATGTGCTGGTCTTTCTCCGGGGCGGTTTACCGGTTATCGCGGTCTTTATCGCCGCCATTGCCATATTTATAGGCATAGCCGACCTGAAAGACAGGGCCGATGCGAAAAAAGAGGCGCGCGCTTCAAAAGAGGATTCTTCAAAAACCGGCGGCTAGGCCGTATTGTACTTGACATTTATTTCTTTTTTGTGGCAATATTCAAATTCACCTGAGCTTGTTTCAAAACCCGCTTGGTTTTGAAACAGCCTCATCTGTTAATTTTTGGGGAATTTATACGAAATGAATACAATTTTTGTAAAGCCCGCCAAAGCGGAGCGTAAGTGGTTTGTCATTGACGCCGAGGGGAAGATACTGGGCAGGGTGGCGGCAAAAGCCGCCGCCATAATCCGGGGCAAGGAAAAGGCGATTTACGCCCCCCATCAGGAATTGGGGGATTTTGTCGTGGTGGTAAACGCCGGTAAAATAGCCCTTTCGGGCAGAAAAACCCAGAAAAAGCTCTACCATAAATATACGGGCTATGTAGGGGGGCTTAAAACCTATACCTACGAAAAACTGAGCGCGCGTCATCCGTCGGCGCCGCTGGAACTTGCCATTCAGGGTATGTTGCCCAAGGGCCCTCTGGGCCGGAAATTGCTGAAAAACGTCAAGGTGTATGCCGGGGCGGAGCATCCCCATGCAGCCCAAAATCCCGTAGCGATTAGTTTATGAGAGGTATAGTGTGATTAAGAATCTTGGCATCGGAACCGGAAGAAGAAAGACTTCCGTCGCCCGGGTGTATCTGCGGGACGGAAACGGTAAAATAACAGTCAACGGCAAGGAATTGACCGTCTATTTTCCCCAGGGTGAACATGTCCTTATGGTGCGCCAGCCCCTCATGGTAACCGCCAACGAGAATAAATTTGACGTGTTGATCAACGTCTTTGGCGGCGGAAATCACGGTCAGGCCGGCGCGTGCCGCCATGGTCTTGCCAGAGCCCTCTGTCAGGTCGATCATACCAATTATACCAGCCTCAGAAGCAACGGTTACCTTACGCGGGATCCCCGCATGGTTGAACGGAAGAAATACGGCCAGGCCGGCGCCCGCAGGCGGTTCCAGTTTAGCAAGCGCTAGCGGTTTTTTGCGTTTCACGCAAAAACCTGCGCGTGCGGCAGGCTGCTGGTTTCGGCGGCAGGCCCGCGCGGTTTCCGTTGTCAGGCGCATCCGGTGTTTTGCCCGGCCTGGAGGCGGAGGCTGTATATGACCATCGTTTCCGTAAAAGCGGGAACAGCCGGGGAAATTTCCGGCCGGGCGGAAATCAGGCGGATTGAACTTTCAGACGGAACGCTTTTTTCATTCAAGACTTCTTACCTTCCTTCTTTTTTAAGCGGCGATTCTTTGTATGCCCGGGGCAGTGCAGAGGGCCGTGAACTTTCCGACGGTGAAGCGGAAGCCCTGCGTTTTGCGGCCGCGTGCCTCAGGGCGGAGCGGGCCGCGCTCAGGCTTATAGCCAGGGCGGAGCAGTCGTATTCCGGCCTGACGCGCAAACTTAAACGCGGCGGCCATGAAAACCCCTGCATACGGGCGGTTCTTGGGCATCTTTCCGAACTGGGCGTCGTCAACGACGGCCGCTTTGCGGAATTCTGGCTTATTTCCCGGTTGAGTATGCGGACCGGCAGCCCCCGTGCGCTTCTCTCATCCCTCCGCAACAGGGGCATTGCGGGCGGCGACGCCGAAGCGGCCCTTAAAAAAGTCCTCGACGCCGATGCGGAACTGGCGCTTCTTGAGCGGTACGCGGAAAAAAACAACCTGACCGAACAGGGCGAATGGAGCTTCATCTGCTCAAAATTGAAATTTGAAGGATTCTCGCCGGCGGTGATTCAGCGTTTCAGGGAAGAGCGGGAATAGCGCGGCGGCTCTTTTTTGTAGGGACACGGCGCTCTTTACGCAGGCAAGCGGCCGACGGGAGTCGCCTTCCAGTCGCAAACATCCTGTTTGCTCCTTCCGGGCCGCCTTTTTTGCTAAACGCCCGTCCCTGGGCGTTTGCCCCTGCGAACCTGCGGTTCTCCGGGGCCGCAAAAAAGTTTCGACTCCCGCTTTTAACGGCCCATGGTTCGTTTTGTAGGGACACGGCGCTCTTTACGCAGGCAAGCGGCCGACGGGAGTCGAACCCGCGTCACAAGCTTGGGAAGCTTGGATAATACCGTTATATGACGGCCGCTCAAACAAGCGACTTTACTTTAGCTTGAAGAGGATGTTCTGTCAATTGTGATTCGCGGAGGGTCCATGGCCCGGCCCCTATTGGGCATGTTCGATAAGCCGGTTGGTGGTTGCCAACCCGCGGTCAGCGCTGGTTAAAGTCTTCTGGATTTTAACCGCCGGGTCCTTTTTAGCGGAAGCTGTTCAAAAAAGTTTCTGAAAACTCTGTTATGGCTCTATGGCGAAGCCCGTATAACCGGCGGGGGCCGCCGCGCCGGTTTGTACCGAATTTACCCTGGCGCCGGGAGGGCCGCGGCGCAGCCATTCAAGAAAGCGTTCCAGTTTGCCGCGGCTTCCTTCGGCCCATACTTCCACATCGCCGTCCATGGTATTGCGCACCCAGCCCGAAATTCCGAGCCGGCAGGCTTCATGGTAACAACTGTAACGGAAGCCGACGCCCTGCACCCTTCCTGAAATTAACGCGGAAAAGGCGGCGGGGTCCTGCACGGCTTTGGAAAACCCCGGACCGCTGTTTTTTTTCATACATCCGCCAAAACTACCGGGCATACTCCACAATACGCGTTTCCCGGATTATTGTTACTTTGATCCGGCCGGGGTAGCGCAGATCGTTCTCTATCTTTTTGGCTATATCCTTGGCCAATTCCCGGGATTGATCGTCATTGACCGAATCCGGGCTGACAAGAATACGCAGTTCCCGGCCCGCCTGTATGGCAAAGGCCTTGTCCACGCCGGAAAAACCTTCGGCGATATTTTCCAGATTTTCAAGCCGCTTGATATAGTTGTCCAGCGTCTCCCGCCTGGCGCCGGGCCGGGCGGCTGAAATTGCGTCCGCGATCTGGACCAGCACGGACTCCACGCAGGAAGGCTCCATATCATTGTGGTGGCTCCCTATGGCGTTGATGATCGCGGGATCTTCGCCCATTTTCCTGGCCATGTCCATACCTATCTCGGCATGGTTGAGATCGGAAT
>JAITJV010000186.1 GCA_031278755.1 Treponema sp.
GGACAAAAATGGGACAAAAAAGATCCGCCGTCCAGGATGATTTTTATATCTTCCCGCCCGGCAATTACCGTCTCCGCCGGGCCAACGGACGCCTTCACCCGAACAGCGCCGAACGCCGCGTTTCGTCCGGCCGGCGTCTGGAAGGGGCCTCTCTTTTTCATGGAACCGCAAAACATGCGGCTTCAAATTCGCCTTTTTCCGCCGCCGCTTTTACCGAACACCTCTTGTAATTTCCCTCCGGAAAAATTTCGGACGGCTATTGACTTAATGTTTACGTTAAGGTTCATTCTGGTAATACAACACACGTTTGGCATGTGTCAAAAAAATATCCAGGAGATGTAACAATGAAAGCATTGACTGATTGCTACAAGCTGTCCAACGGGGTGGAAATTCCCTGCGTCGGCTTCGGCACCTGGCAGGCCCCCGATGGAGAGGTCTGTGTTTCATCCACCCTCAGCGCTGTCGAGGCGGGTTACCGCCATATTGATACGGCGCAGGGTTACGGCAACGAGGAGAGCGTCGGCGCCGCCGTGAAGAAAAGCGGCATTGACCGTAAGGAGCTTTTTATTACGTCCAAGCTGACCAACAGCGAGCACGGCTACGACAAGACCATGGCCGCGTTTGAGGGAACCATGAAAAAGCTGGACATGGACTATCTTGATCTATTCCTGATCCACTGGCCAAATCCCATCGCCTTCCGCGACAACTGGCGGGAGGCCAACGCCGGAACCTGGAAAGCCTTTGAAGAATTGTACAACGCGAAGCGCATCCGCGCCATCGGCGTCAGCAATTTCCACCCGCGCCACATCGAAGAATTGATGAAAACCGCGGCCACAGCCCCCATGGTCAATCAAATCCGGCTCTGTCCCGGCGATACACAGGACGAGGTGGTGGATTATTGCCGCTCGAAGAACATCCTGCTCGAAGCGTACAGCCCGCTGGGCGTCGGCAAAATTTTTGAGGTGCCGGAGATGACGGCGTTGGCGGAGAAGTATGGCAAATCCATAGCGCAAATATGCATCCGGTGGAGCCTGCAACGCGGCTATCTGCCGCTGCCAAAATCCGTTACGCCTTCCCGCATCAGGGAAAACGCGCAGGTGTTTGATTTTGATCTGGAAGCGGCGGACGTCCAACTGATCGCGGATTTGAAGGGCTGCGTCGGCTACTCCGCCGACCCCGACAAAATAACGTTTTAAACAACGCGGGTCAACATACCGCGCGGCAGAGCCGCGGCGTATGAAACCCTCAACACGGATCAACAAGCCCGCCGCAAGCGGCGGGATATTAAACCAAAAAGGGCTGCGCCCTGATAAAGGAGAAAACAAGATATGCTTAATTTTGATTTTTACGCTCCCGCCCGTATCCTGTTCGGAAAGGATGAGGAAAAACGGGCCGGCGAACTCCTAAAGCCCCATGCAAAAAAGGTGCTGCTGCACTACGGCGGCGGCAGCATCAAAAAAAGCGGACTGTACGATGCCGTCGCCGCCTCTTTGAAGGCGAACGGCGTTGCTTTCGCGGAGCTTGGCGGCGTTAAGCCCAATCCCCGTCTTTCACTGGTACATGAAGGAATCGCCCTGTGTAAAAAAGAAAACGCCGATCTGATTCTGGCCGTGGGCGGCGGGAGCGTGATCGATTCCGCGAAAGCGATCGCCATGGGCGTCTATTATGACGGCGATATTTGGGATGTTTACGAAGAAGGCAAATCGATTGAGAAAGCGCTGCCCGTCGCGGTCATCCTCACCATTCCCGCCGCCGGAAGCGAATCCAGCGGCGACACGGTGATCACCAACGAGGAGAAACAGCTCAAATACGGGTACGGCAGCCCGCGCCTGCGGCCTTTGCTGAGCATCATGAATCCGGAGCTGTTTTTTACGCTTCCCGAAAATCAGCTCGCCAACGGCGCGGCCGATATGATGAGCCATGTATTCGAGCGCTACTTCACCAGCACTACCCACACCGACCTGACCGACGGGTTGTGCGAAGCCGTGTTGAAAACCCTGATGAAAAACGCGCTGCTCGCAAAGAAGGATATGAAGGATTACGACGCCTGGAGCGAACTGGGTTTCGCGGGCACCGTCGCCCACAACGGCCTTGTGGGCATGGGGCGGCGGCAGGACTGGGCCTGCCACAACATGGAGCATGAGCTTTCCGCCGTTTATGACGTCGCCCACGGCGCGGGCTTGGCCGTTTTGACGCCCGGCTGGATGCAATACGTGTACAAGGACAATATGGGTATGTTTGTGCAGTTCGCCGTCAACGTCATGGGCGTGGAAGGCAGCTACCGCGATTCGGAGGCGATCATTCAAGAAGGCGTCGCGCGGCTGCGGGACTTTTTTAATAAGATGGGTTTGCCCGCCACCCTCTCGGAGCTTGGCATCGGCGAAGACAGGCTGGAGGAAATGGCCAAGAAGGCGACGGGAGAGGCCTTTGGCAGGGAAAGCCCCATCGGCGGATTGAAAAAGCTGTACTGGCAGGACGTTCTGAACATTTACAGGCTGGTGAAATAAGAGGATGCGCGGTGAAGTACGCATATTTGGTAAAAACAGGACTGAAAGTAAGCCGCCTTTGCCATTATGGACAAAGCGCTGGACGCGCCGCGGTTTGCGCGCTCTGCCGCGCGGTATGTTGATTAAGGGGAGCCGCCGCAAGACGGCCCTCTATTGATCGGGTCAGTAATCGAGCCGGTTCCAAAACCAGCCGGGTTTTGGAACCGGCTCTTACAACAAAATAATTTTACGCGCCCTCGCCGCAGCCCCCTTGCTAAAAAAGCACATAGTCTACCAGAAAACCGCTTAACAGGGCAAAGAGGACCGTAAAAGCAAAGTAGAAGATAAAATTCCTGAGGCCCAAAACGATCTTAACCGCCCCAAGATTGGTAATCTTTGTGGCGGGGCCGGTTATCATAAAAGCCGCGGCGGAACCCATGCTCATACCGTTCCGGAGCCAGCCCGTCAGGAGGGGGATGGTTCCGCCGCCGCACATATAAAGCGGTACGCCGACGGTCGCCGCCATCAAAAGGCCGAAGCCCCGGTTCCCTTTGCCGAACAGCGAGGCCGTCACATCGGCGGGGACGTAGCGCTGGAAAAGCGCCGAAAGGATTACGCCGGCTAAAAAGTAAAGAGCCGCAGCCTTGACGTTCCGCCCGAAATTTTTAAGAAAACGCAAAAACGGGTTGGGGTCGGTATCCCGGTTTGCGGGCGCGGTGAATCCGGCAAAATTAAAAAACTTCCGTTTACTGAAAAAAATCCGTACCGCAAGGCCTGCGGCGATACCGCATACAAAGCAGCTTGCAAAACGGATAACAAGAGCCGCCGGCCCCAGGGCCGCGCTGTAGAAAAGCAGCTGCGGATTTAAGAGGATTGAACTCATCATAAAGGCGGAAAGCCAATCCTCCCCCATGCCTTTTGCCGCAAAAGAGGCGGCGACGGGAATGGCGCCGTACATACACAGGGGAGAAGCAATACCGATAAACGAAGCGGGAATTACGCCCAGGACGCCCAGCTTCTTTCCCTGCAATGCGGTAAAAAGGCCGTGTATCTTTTCTTTACCGAAAACGGAAACGAGGGATCCCAGCGCCATTCCCAAAACCCAGTATCCGGCGATTTGCCGGAACTGGACGTCAAAGTAGTACCAGAAATAAATTAATTCCCGCGCAACAATTTCAGCCATTCAACGTTACCAGTTCATACGCCTTGCTGCCCAATCCTATCGCCTCGGCGTGGTCTATGGTCAAGCGCCCGTTTCGGGACTCAATCCGCTCAATGAGGTCCGCCCCGTCGGGAGCGGCGTATACAAGGTCAACGCAGGCTTGATCCAGCGCCACCGGATCGAGGGACGCGAGGATGCCGATGTCCGCCGTGGTTGGGGCGGCGGGGCTGCCGTCGCAGTCGCAGTCAACGGACAGGTGGTTCATCACGTTGATATAAATGATTCTGCCGCCCGCCGCGCCGGAGACCGCTTTTGCCGCTTCAGCCATGGATTCAAGAAAAGCGTTCTGTTCGCCGCCCCAGGGTCTGGTAAAGCTTTTGCCGCCCGAGTGTATCCATGACTTTCCACGGGCGGAACCGTAGCCAATGGACATGTTTTTCAAAGCCCCGCCGAATCCGCCCATGGCGTGTCCTTTGAAATGGGAAAGTATGATGTGGAAATCGTATTCGGTAAAACGGGCGCCCACATAGTCTTCTTTCAGATGTTTCCCGCCGGAAACCGGAAGGGCGGCGTCCCCTTTTTCGTCCAAAATAACTACCGGCGCAATGGCGGTAAAGCCGTGATCTTTGGCCACCTGATAATGCAGGGCGGCGCCGGCCCGCCTGCCGCCGTAAGCGGTGTTACATTCCACAATAGTACCGTTTACCCGCTGGACAAGCCCTTTGATAAGATCCGGCGCAAGGTAGTGGGGGTTGCCCGGTTCGCCGGTGCTGATTTTCACCGCCACTTTGCCGTTTGCTTCCTTTCCCAACGCCTCATAAACAGCCATTAAACCCGCGGGGCTTATGTCGCCTGTCATATAGACTTTTACCGCGCCGCCTGTTTGAGACGGAACACCCGGAACCGGCGTTTGCGTTTGCGCTTGTATTGTTTGCGCCTCCGCTTTTCGTATGGCGCAGCTTTGAAGATTCAATGTTGCAAGGCACGCGCCCGCAATGCCGAAAAACCGTAAAAACGTCTTCTTGCATTGATTCACAGTTTCCTCCTCCTGAATATCCGGATTAGGGCGGGATGAGCCGGTTCCAAAACCGGCTGGTTTCGGAACAGCCATAGATATAAGCCAACGCCCTTTGGAAATTCGCCGGAATTTCCCCGGCGTGTTGGCGTTTATACTCTCCCTTTATAGTATCCAGGTTAGAGTTAACGCTAAGTCAATACCTTTTCAATAAATATTGGGGGGGTTCCGCTTCACTAATCCTCCCAAATGATTTAACCTTTTTACATGGAATCCATCATTTTAGCCTCGGGGTCCCTGCGCAGGCAGGAATATTTTAAACTCCTTGGCCTGCCTTTCAGCATCATGCCGTCCCTTATCGACGAAAGCCCGGGAAAAATCACGGATCCGAAAGAATTGGCCGAAGATCTGGCCGTCAAAAAGGTGAAAAAAGTCATCGAAACCCTTAAAGACAGGCTTCCCTCGTGGATTTGCGGCGCGGATACCATAATCTCGTTCGGCGGGGAAGTATACGGCAAGCCGGGCAACCGTGAGGACGCCGGGAACATGCTCCGCCGCCTCAGCGGGCAGGAACACGAGGTTGTTACCGCGCTTGTTCTCTACAACGGCAAGACGG
>JAITJV010000201.1 GCA_031278755.1 Treponema sp.
TCCCTGGAGCTGGGCTACGGCCTTATCCCGCTTGTGGACAAGGAAAAGGGCGCCGAGCTTCTTGAACGCATACAGGGGGTGCGCAGGCAGTCCGCCCTGGAGCTGGGGCTGGTGATTCCCAAGATCAGGATCGTTGACAATATGATGCTTGAACCTTCAGAATACTGTTTTAAGATTAAAGGCGTTGACGTGGGCCGGGGGAAGATACGCATGGGCTATTATCTCTGTATTAATCCCGGCACTGTTACCGCGGAATTGCCCGGCGAGAAGACCAGGGACCCCGCGTTCGGACTTCCCGCCCTCTGGCTGAGCGAGGACAGGCGCGACGATGGGGAGCGGGCGGGCTATACGCTGGTGGATCCTCCTTCGATTATCGCCACCCACCTTGCCGAAATAATCAGGCGGCATGCATCCGATATACTGGGCAGGCAGGATACCCAGGCCATACTTGACGATCTCAGAAAGACGTATCCCGCGGTGGTGGAAGAAGTCCTCAGGGAAGGCCGGGGCCTTTCGCTTGGTGAAATCCAGAAGGTGTTTCAGTCCCTTCTCAAAGAACGGGTGTCCATACGGAATTTGGTTTCGATCCTTGAAGCCATCGCGGACTTTGCTCCGGTGTCCAAGAATACCCGGCTTCTTACCGAAAAAGCCAGACAGGCCCTGGGCAGCCAGATCTGCCACCAGTATACGGACGAAAATAAATGCCTCCACGTCCTTACCATAGATCAGAGCTTTGAAGAAAAGATCATCGCAAGCGGGTACGAGACGGCGTCGGGGCTTATCTCCGCGCTGGAACCGCAGGTTCATTCGGCGTGGATCAAGGCCGTAAGCAGGGCGTCAAGAGCGGTGCAGGAGCAGGGATGGCCCCCCGTTGTGCTTTGTTCCGAGGCCGCCCGGTACCTCGTCAAGAATTCCACCGAGCGGGAAATTCCCGAACTGGTGGTTTTATCGGTTCCTGAAATCGTTCAGGACATAACGGTTGAATCAGTAGGCGTCATCAAACTTGCCGCATAAAAAAGTACGGGGGAAAAGATGGAATGTTTTGTGGAACAGGGTGAAGATTACCGCGACTGCATGAGCAGGATCATGGCCAAATACGGGGACAAGGTGGTCCCCATACGGCAGCGCAAAGTACGCATAGGCGGCTTTCTCGGGTTCGGCTCCCGTGAAGGGGTGGAAGTTGAATTCTATATCCCTTCCTATTATTCGCGGAGCGTTCCCCAGGTTTTTTCCCGCACGCCCCAGACTTCGACGGAAACATGGCGTTCGTCAGCCCTCCGGTCTGATGAAACCCGGCGTTCGCCGCCCTCCCGGCCTGACGAAATCCGGTTCAATCCGGAACCGCGGCCCCTCAATTCTGAAGCGCGTCCGCCGCTGAAGGCGGACCTGGATTTTGAAGAACGAAAGGGAAAAGTCATAGCCGCGGCGGGGAAAGATCCCACGCTGCAGCTGGTTCTCAGCGAGGTGCGTTCCATAAAAGAAAAAATGGACGCGGAGGAAAGCAAAAGCGCGGAGGAAGAAGAACATCCGGCTTTTGCCCGGATCAGGGAACTCCTTGAGTATAACGATTTTTCCCTGTCCTATTCCGAAAAAATCACCGAAAGGATGCGGAAAGAATGTTCCCTGGATACCCTTGATAATTTTGAAGAGCTGGAACAAAAAGTTCTGGAATGGATAGGGGAAGGCGTACAGATATACCGCGGTGAAACAGCGCCGTATGTAAACCGCGCCCGTGTTTTCATCCTGGTAGGCCCTACGGGAGTGGGAAAGACCACCACCATCGCAAAACTGGCCGCGGCGTACGGCGTTTACAACCAGTACGGAGAATCGCTTCGGGTCAGGATGATCACTATAGACGGGTACCGCGTCGCCGCCAGAGAACAATTGGAAAAGTACGGAAAAGCAATGGAGATTCCCGTCGCCTATGCCGCAACCGCCGATGAGCTGCGGACGGCAATAGCCCTTTACGGACAGGATGCGGACATTGTCTTTGTCGATACAATAGGAAAAAGCCCCCGGGACGCGATGAAACTCGGGGAGATGAAAGAATTTCTTGCAAGCTGCGGTTCGCTGTCCGAGACGCACCTTGCCGTTGCGGCGACTACCAAATACAGTGATATAAAAGACATAATGCAGCAATTTGCCCCTTTTAACTACAAATCCGTCATCATTACCAAACTTGATGAGACTAAAAGAACGGGAAATGTACTGAGCGCCCTTGCGGATCAAAGAAAAGCGGTTTCGTATATTACCGACGGCCAGTCGGTTGAGAAAAAGCACATGCACCGGGCGGACGTGATCCGTTTTCTTGTAAATTTGGAAGGGTTCCGGATAAACCGGAGCAGGCTGGAGAAACGCTTTGCGGATAATGGAGACGCCGATGGAAGATCAGGCTGAAAAATTACGGGAAATTGTCCGGCAGAAAAAACAACCGGAGTTCACCAAAACAACTTCCGGCGCTTCCGGCGGGGCGGATACGCCGGCGTCCGTTCCGGGCCAGGGCGGCGGAAGGGAAGGGTCGAAGGCAAGGCTTATTACCGTAACTTCGGGAAAGGGCGGGGTGGGAAAGACCAACCTTTCGGTGAATATGGCGCTTGCCTATGCCCGGCTCGGAAAAAAGGTCATTGTCATGGACGCCGATCTGGGGCTTGCCAATGTCAATGTAATTCTCAATGTGATCCCCAAGTACAATCTTTACCATGTGATTCGCAAACAAAAGACCATGAAAGAGATCATGGTGGATACCGCCTACGGTATTTCCATAGTCGCCGGCGCGTCGGGTTTCTCCAAGATCGCCAATCTTACCGAGGAGGAAAGGCAAAATTTCATTGATGAACTTGACTCCCTGTCAAACGCCGACATTATCATCATAGGTACCAGCGCCGGCGTATCCAGCAATGTGCTTGATTTTATCGCGGCGGCGGATGACGCGGTGATCGTCACCACCCCGGAGCCCACCGCCATCACCGACGCCTACGGGATCATCAAGATCATCGCCACCGAATACGAGAACTTCAACATGGGGCTTAAACTGGTGGTGAACAGGGTAAAAGGCGCGGCCGAGGCCAGAAAGGTGGCGGACCGGATGATCAACATCGCGGGCCAGTTCCTCAACCTTAAAGTGGATTATCTGGGCTTCGTTTTCGACGATCCGGTGGTTTCCCAGGCGGTGCTCAGGCAGAAGCCCTTTACGGTAATAGATCCCCGGTGCAAGGCGAGCATCTGCGTTCAGCATATTGTAAACCGTATGGAAAAGAGCGAACCCCGCGAAAACCGGGGGTTCGGAGCCATGCTTAAGCGCCTTTTTGGCGGGCAGTAAGGCAGGGGGCCGCGTTGTTCAATCTAAAGTGGTGCGGAACCGCGGGCGGGGGGGCGTTTCTCCTGTCCTTTCTTGTGGCGCTTATAAGCGGCGCCGGATTTCCCGCCCTGCTTCTGCGGCCTTTTGTCTTTGGGGCGGTTTTTTTTGTTTTTGCCGGGGGGATCCGGCTGCTCATAAACCGGTTTATTCCGGATTTGCTTAACGCAGGGGAAGAAGAGGACGGGTCCGCGCCCGGTTCCCTCGTGGATATTTCCGTGGGTGATGAAAACGCCCCGCAAAGGATTTCCGCGGCCCTTCCCGGTTTTGATTCGGAAGAAGTGGGAAACATCGGGGAACTTTTGGAAACGGAGCCGGGGTCCGGAAATTCCGCGGGAGCCGGCGGATCCTCCGTATCCGGCCTTCCGGACCCGGAAACGGCGGGCGCCGAAATTCCGGGTCTGGATCACAACCGGCAAGACGGTTATACTGCTAAAGGGAAGGGCGCGGCCGGAAATTCGGGAAATTCCGCCGTTCCGGACGTGCTTCCGGATCTGGATTCCATGGCCGGCGTTTTTCTGTCCAAATCGGAAGATTCCGGTTCCGGTATTTCCGGCGTGGCCGGAATGCCGGTTTCCGGTGCGCCGGGTCCGGATGAAGCGGGGGGTGCGGGGTCTGTTCCGGAAGAAAGGCGGCCGAAATCAAGCGGCAAGGGACAGAGCATGGGGGGCGATTACAATCCCAAGGATTTGGCCTCCGCAATGAGAACTATATTATCAAAGGACTAAAGGACCGTTATGGCGCTTCCTGAACAAAAAACAGAAGAAGAACTTTGGCTGGAGTACCGTAAAACAGGCGATCCGGCTATACGGGAAGCCTTTATCAAACAATACGCCCCCCTGGTAAA
>JAITJV010000075.1 GCA_031278755.1 Treponema sp.
ATGAATGCCGCCTGTTTTATAATCGACGATCACGGGTTCACCGTCAGGAGAAACAGAAACCCTGTCTATAATGCCGTTAAGAAATATGCCGTTTTGTTCAGACTCAAATCTTGCCTCCAGATCGCCCACGGCGTAGCCGTCAAAATTCAAGGCTTCGGTTTTAAGCAGTATATAAAGCCGGCTGGATACGGCCCTCACCTGGGCGGAAAGAATGGGCGCGGCAAGCGGTCCCTGAAAGGCTTCATAATTTTTTGCCGCTTCGCGGGTATAAAAATCCGTCCAGGTCCGGTAAAGCTCCATGTGATCGGATCTGAAAATCCTGTCTTCCGCCCGTATTCTTTCAAAAAGTTTGTACAGTATCCTGTGGTAGAGAAGCCCGAGGGACGCGTCATCAAGCATCTTTGCCTCAAGGGAAAATTCCCGGACGCCGAGAACCCGCTGATAGAACCAGAGCGCGGGACATTTGCCGAAAACATCGAGATCCTGTGTCGCCGAAACACGAAGGGCTCCGGATTCCGTGCGCTGTTTTGCGACAGCTTTTTTTATTAACGTATAAGCCGCGCCGTCAGCCGGAAAAGGAGCGTAAAGCAGGTTGAAGTTTCCGTCCGGAACGGCCAGTTTCCGCCGCCAGCGGCTGAAGCCTTTGATTTGGGCGGGAAAAAGAACAGCGGGAAAATCCACCGTACAGCCTGCGGGATCTTCCCGGCCGGCCCACCATGCTCTTTCTTCAATGTAGGGATCGGCCGGCGTTTCGGGCGGATCTTCGGTCCGGCCGGCGAAAAAACTGTGGGGAATAGTCCATCCGGCAAAACTTTCTTCCGCCGCGCTTATCCGGGTATATTGGGAAAAAGCGTCCGCATCGTCTTTATCCGAAGCAAGCGGCTGGTACAGGCGGAAGAAAATATCAGATACGTCTTTATCCCTGAAACCCAGCCTGTCCCTCTTGCCGCCGCGGAGAAATTCCAAAGGCTGATAACGCACCCTTGCGCCGTCCTGCGATGCGTTAAGTACAAAATGACAGGCAAAGGGAGCGGCCGCGGCGACGCGGTAGTGAAATATATTGACCCCGCCTTCGCGCCGCTGGGGTACGTACTGTTTTTCCCGGAGCGCCGAAAGAAAGAATTCAAAGGGGAAACCTTTTGCATCTTTCCCCCGGGGCATTATTTCGGCATATTCCTCTTCCAGCCGTATCAGCGCGGAAAGTTCTTCCACGCACCGGGCAAGCACCGCGTCCCCTTCCGCGGTAACCGCTTCCCGCATAAAAAACCCCGCCTTCCATTCGTCATGATCCGGCCCCGCGTCCGCGCCGTTTTTCCAGACCGGGCCGCGGAAGGCAAAGTAATGTTTCCGTACGCCCGAAAAATTATCCGCTTCCGTCATGGATTTTAACGCGCTTTTTAATTCTCTGTAGTACCTTTGCAGTTTTTTTTCTCCGGGCCTTTGCCTGAAGGCTTCGATCCAGATATCCTTAAGGCCGCCGTCTTCCCGGTAGCCTGACACGCAGTTGTTTTCTATGCCGAATTCAATTAATTTCCTGTTAAGATCGGGGCAGCGCCACGGGAGGTGTTCGTTGAGGATCAGGGCCTTGAGGGAGGTGAAGGAAAAATTATTCGCGGTACAGAGGGAGGCAAGCAGAAAAAAGCGGCCCGTGTTGTAGTCGCCGAGGGGGCGCCCCGATCTGCTGCGGCAGGGAATGTGGTAGAGCGAAAATTCCCGCAGAAGATACGGCTCCATATCCTCGTAACCCGGAACGCTGACGGCGATGTCTTCCCAGGGAATTCCTTTTTCTTCGTGAAGCGAGCGTATCTCAAGCGCCGCGGCGCGGATTTCGGCGCGGGAATTTTTATACAGATAAAGCGGGACGTTTCCGTTTTTCGGAGTTTCAATCAGGTGAATTGTTTTTTCAGGGCGGAGAAGTTCTTCAAATTCCCCAAAATCTTCCATGGCTTCGTAAAAGAAGATGTAATAGTCGTGTTCCCTGTCGCGCAGCGGCGGCTTTTCCCAGGCGGGTTCAAAAAGAGAACTGCGTTCAAGAAACGCGGCGTATTCGTTTTTTAGCAGCCTGAGATCGCGGTCTTCATCGTCAAAGGGAACGTCCGCCTGCCTGCTTTCCCAGAGCGAAAGGGAAGGAAGCATGGCGGCAATCGATGCGGCGAATACTGCGCCGCCTTCGGCAAATTCCGGCGGAATGAGGGCCGCGAAAGGCAGCCGGGAAAGCACAGGCGCGCCCGCCTGTCCGGCAGGGACGGCCTGTCCCGCCGCGGCAAGAGCGGCGTTTTTTCTTATCAGGTCTTCGGCAAACAGCCTGCGCAGAACCGCCGTCACAGGGCGCTTGTCCCCGGCTTCCGCCCGGACGGCTTCTTCCTTGAACCTGTCCCAGGCAAGAAAACGGTTTGCGGCGACAGAGCGCACCCCGGCAAGACCGCACGCCTTTCTTGCCCAAAGCGCCGCGGCGGTTTCCGAAGGAAACACAAAACGGGTGTTTCTTTCATGAATATGGGAAGTTATTTTTTCTATGACGTTCACCGGGGATGATGATAGCATGGAACAATGGTTACGGCAAGTTTGTTGGCGGCGGCTTTCAGCCGTATAACATATAAGCGGTATAATTCTTTTTCACAATTGCCGTTTTTCATACAAAGCGTCATCCCAATAATCCTTAAGTACGATATATATGGGAACATCTAAAAACTTTGGCTCTTTTACG
>JAITJV010000086.1 GCA_031278755.1 Treponema sp.
AATGTGATTGTATGTGGGGATACATACCATATTTCGTAGACGTTACAATAATCAACCGCCCCAAGGCTCCCCCGCGCAAGCGGGTTCCTGGGTATGTACCCCACAAACGGAATCAAGGAAGATGGAAAAACGAAGCGTTATTTCTATAGTTCTCAAAGCCCATCTGCCTTTCATACCGCGTGATGAAGGACGGCGCGCGTCGCGGGAGGAATTGCGGTTTTTCGAGACGCTTTCGGAAACGTACCTTCCGCTTCTGGAAGTTCTCGGACGTCTTGACGCGGACAATGTTCCTTTCCGCCTGGGCGTTTCCCTTTCTCCTTCTTTCTGCCATCTGCTTTCCGATGAAAACCTCCTCAAAAAATACCTGGACTACACGGACAAGCAGATAGAATTCGGCAGGCAGGAAGAAGAACGGACCCGCGGACAGGAAGACCTCCACGCCCTGGTAAGATTTTATTCCAATCTGGTCATGGACAGGCGTATATCCTTTACGGAACGGTACGAGGGAAACATTCTTAAATCCCTGGATTATTTTCAGAAAAAGGGAAAGGTGGAGATACTTGCAACCGCGGCGACCAATGCGTTTCTGCCTTTCTTCTGTACGATTCCCGAAACGGTTCAGGCCCAGCTTGAAGCGGGGCTTGCCTCGTACCGCGGCAATTTCGGCAGGCAGCCCCAGGGATTCTGGCTTCCGGAACTGGGCTGGACCGCCGCGCTGGACGGACATCTCAGATCGTACAATTTCGGATATACCATTGTTGAATCGCACGGGCTTGTCTTTGGAAATCCTCCCGCCGAAAAGGGGACCTTTTATCCCGTAAAGACCCCCGCGGGAATTTTTATTTTTGCCAGGGATTACCGGGCGGGGGAAGAATACCGCGCCGCCTGGAGTCCTTTCTACCGGGACAACGACAGAGACGCCGGTTACGATCTGCCCGCCGGCGTGCTGGGCCCCTTTATAAGCGCGGACGGGGGGCGTTCCCGGACCGGCTATAAATATTACCGGATATCCGGCGGAAAGGGCGAAAAACTCCTTTACGATCCCGCGGCCGCCGGAAGACAGGCGGCGGACGAGGCGCGCCGTTTTCTTGACGGCAGCGCGGCCCGGCTTGCTTCCGCGGCTCTTCTGATGGATGAACAAACAGCAGGTTTAAGGCCGGTAAGCCTCTGCGTTTTTGACGCCGACGATTTCGGGCGCTTCTGGTACGAAGGTCCGGCCTTTATCGAAACCCTGTTCAGGGAAGGGGCCAGACGGGACGATCTGCAATTCATGAATCCTGCCGAGTACCTTTACAGGCAGAAAAGCGGTTTCCAGATCCTCACGCCGGAATTCTCCTCCGCCGGAATTAACGGCTATGCCCAGACCTGGCTGGACGCGTCCAACGATTGGATATACCGCCACCTTTTCAGGGCTTCGGACAGAATGGTGGAAATGGCCGAACGCTTTTCGGATGATTCGGGCCTCAGGGAACGGGCGCTGAACCAGGCGGCGAGGGAACTCCTCCTTGCCGAGGCTTCAGACTGGCCCAGGATGATGTACGGGGAAGGCAATTCAGGAATTGTTCCGGTGAATTCCGAAAGCGGGTTTCCCCCGGGATTTGCCAGAAACAGGATGGAAGAGCATTTGCGGAATTTCACAACGATTTATGAGGCGCTTGGAAGCAACTACATCAGCACCGAATGGCTTACCGGCCTTGAAAAAAAGCACAATATCTTTCCGGAGATCAATTACCGCATTTTCAGAAGAAAGAAGTAAACAGCGTCCCTCCCCGCAAAGCCGGCTGCTTTGCGGAGGGGCCTTGCCGCCGCCCCCGTTTTGCGCCAAAACGGTACGCGGCATGCGTTTAGAAATCAAGCCTCTGCATGGCGTCTATTTTCCGCTCGACCTCCATGGCGTGTAAAAGGGCGGCAAGGCTTTCCCGGGCGGGCACGAATTGCGGATCCAGTTTAAGCGCTTCGTTCCAGGAAGATTCCGCTTCCGTGTAGTTTCCGGCGGCGTACGCGTCAAGACCGGAAAGGTACAGTTCATCGACTTTTGCGGAAAGCAAAGCCCTGCCCTGGTCTCCCAGATCAAAACGCACCCCCACGCTTACCCGGTTAAGCGGCTGCATTTGGGTTAAAAGATCCAGCGAATAATTTACATCTATGGCGATGGTTTTCAGCATAATGGCGCTGCCCACCGCCAGCCTTACATTTCCGTGTTTTGCCAGAAGGCCGGTCCTCATGGACAGGAAGCTCGTTACATTGTCGGCGACGCCGGCGGCCCAGTACGGCTTTTCCGAAAGCGCGGGATCTTTCAGGTTGAGCGGATAGGAAAAATCAAAGGAAAAAAGGAGGGGGCGCATGGGTTTATAGGACAGTCCGGCGGTCATCACCGTAGGAAGGGGATCGTCCTTGGCGGGAGGCCCCAGATTTCGCACCACAAGGGCAAAGGACATATTCCGGTCCCGGGCCAGATAGGGTTTAAGAAAATCAAAACGGGTCAGCACCCCTATGTCCCCCATGGCCATGACGGCCGATTGGCTTTTCCCCGAACCCGAGATAATATTGTCTTCGTTGTCCGTATAATCGGGTACAAAACGGAACGCCCCCTTGAGGTTTATTCCCACCGAAACCCCCGAAAAGTAATAGCTCGGGAAAAAATTATAGGATGCGTTGAGGATGCCTACCGCTTCGGAATAGTAGCCCTTGGAGACGCGCTCGCCGAAGAAGT
>JAITJV010000163.1 GCA_031278755.1 Treponema sp.
ATGGTTCTGTTAAGATCGTTCCAGAACATTCTGAAACAAAAAAGGGCCCCTGAAAGACAGAGCAGCGCCACCAGCGCGTCCGGAATTATCCGCCGCCGATCCGTTCCGCTTCGGGTTAACGGGAACCCGTCGTTGCCATTAGCCATGTATCTTGTACTTTATTTCCGTTTCGCTGATGTTTATTTTGTCCGGATCGGGCGCCGCAATGCCCAACTGTCCGCGGAGTTCCGCAAGGCTCACCGGCCCGGGCTGTTCCGCTCCCGGTTTATTTGTCCGCAGATTCACTACGGCGAACATGCGCACCGGTTCTTCCTTTCCTTTTACGGTAACGCCGGGCATCTCCTCGGAAATGATGTAATCTTTAACCAGCTTCCAGGTGTTTTCCGAAATCAAAATATCGGTGCCGAAAGGCTTGTTGAGCGCTTCGGTGCGGGACGCCAGGTTTACCGTGTCTCCTATGACCGTGTATTCCATCCGTTCCGGGGAGCCTATCTGCCCCGCAACCACATCCCCGGAATTGATGCCGCAGCCGATTTTCAGATAGGGCCGGTTTTCCGATCCCCGGGTCTGGTTGTACTCCTGAAGGGCGACGCGCATCATCAGCGCGGAACGGACGCAGGAAAGGGCGTCCCTGGCGGGGTTCCCCGTCGACACCGGGGCGCCCCAGATGGCCATTATTGAATCGCCTATGTATTTATCCACCACGCCGCTTGTTTTGGTAATGCAGGCGACCATGCGGACAAAGTACGTATTGAGAAAACCGACCACGTCCTGCGGAGGCATCTTTTCCGCGATGGCGGTAAAATCCCGTATGTCGGAAAAGAACACCGTCGCGAATTTGGTTTCGCCCCCCAGTTTCAGTTCGCCTTTCATGGCCCGTTCGGCGATTTCCCTGTTGATAAAGCGGCCGAAGGTATCCTTGAGCCGCTCCCGTTCGGCAAGCCCTTTGCCCATTTCAACAAAGCTCTCCGTTAAAAGGCCGATTTCGTCCCTGTTTTTTGTATGAAGTTCAATGTTGAATTTGCCTTCCTTGATCCGCTCCGCCGCCCGGGAAAGGTTTTTAAGCGGCGCGCTTATTGATTTTGAAAAGAACCATACGCAGAGCACCGACAGGCAGAGCACGCCGGCGCTCAGCCAGATATTGCGCCGCGTGGTGGCGGCAATTCCTTCAAAAACCACGCCGTATTCAACAACGGTAATCACCGCCGAATTCGCCATGGAAAGTTTGGTATAGGCGCCAAAGTACCGCGCCCCGTCGTCGTCGGTATAGAGGTTTTGCAGTCTCTGATCGCCCCGTTCCCACATGGATTTGATGAAGGGCTTGTCTTTATAATTCGTCCCGCTGCGCACAAGGTATTGATCCGGGTGAATAAGAACGTCCCCTTCGCTGTTTATGAGGAAGGAAGTGTTGGCGCTTTCCCCAAAATTCTGGGCAAGGGGATCGGAGGAAAGAAACACCGCGATGCTTCCGCCCTTGTCCGGAAGCAGCATAACCAGTATGGGTATTTCAAAATCAGGGGATCCGTTGAGAAGCAGCATTTCCCCGGCCGCCGCCCTTGCAAGATACTCCGGGCGGGAATCGAAAAAGGAAGCGGCCGGAGAAGAATCCGCCTCGCGTTCAAGGAAGAATTCTTCATTGATAAAGCTCTCCCCCCCTGTAATGACGGCGGCAACCGCGTTGTTTTCGGCGAAAAAATAACTGATGATGGAATTCCTTTCTCCGCCGGAAAAGGATGCGCCGAGGGTATGGAGAAGGATCGTGGCTTCGGAGCGGTTTCCGGAAAGGAAACTTTCCACGGCGGAAGCGGCCTGGGTATTGGCCGAAAAGTTTGTATTTTCCGCTGTTATCCGCACATCCTGGGAAACAAGGCTTGATACCAGAACGGTAATGGCGCCCAGGGAAGCGCCCAAAAGGACGCTGATAATAAACATAAGTTTGAAGCCTATGGGATAAGGAACGCGGACTGCCCCTGCGGTTTTTTTCATCAATTATTCCCAGTAGAGCGCCGGAAGGCCTCTGGGGGGTATGGTCCAGGACGGCGTATCGACAGCAGGCGTCGAGGAAGACTCCAGCGGAACCGCGTAAAGCGTTGCGTTTCCGGTATCGGTTTTGGAAGCGGGGATAACGCAAATGGTATAGCGGCTCCGGCTTTCCGACAGGGGTTCTATGGGTTCGTACCGCCCTCCGTTATACGCCACAAAAAGGTCTCCCATGCGCAATTGAGGGGGAATTCCGGATTGAGATACAGGCGGGTTTTCGTAAAGATATTCCGCAAGGGATGTATGAAAAAGATTACAGGTTGAAAAGAACAGCGCCTGCAAAATCAAAGAAACACAAGCATATACCTTTTTCATATTCAAACATTATAGCATACCTCTTTTTGCGGGTAAATAAGGCTGCTCCGTAATTTCAGTTGTATGATCCGGTTCCCGCTATAAAAAAGCCTTCGGCGGTAAAAATCGAAGGCCCCTCGCTGCATTTTGAGCGGGAAACGGGAGTCGGACCCGCGACATCGACCTTGGCAAGGTCGCGCT
This sequence comes from Treponema sp., assembly GCA_031278755.1. Lineage (GTDB taxonomy): Bacteria > Spirochaetota > Spirochaetia > Treponematales > Breznakiellaceae > JAIROE01. Next base: position 2,536 of record JAITJV010000163.1, read on the forward strand.
CTACCACTGAGCTATTCCCGCAGATACGGAAAACCTTTCCGGGTTTACCGCCGCAATACCTGTCTGAGACCAAGGTATTTGAGCCGCCCGAGGATCGAACTCAGGACCCGCAGATTAAGAGTGAAGGTATCCTTTAGTATACACTATCTCTGCTTGGTATAGAATAGACTAAGATATAGAAGAAT
>JAITJV010000237.1 GCA_031278755.1 Treponema sp.
TAGGCCTTGACGAACTCAGGCGGGAAGAACTCAAGCGGATCATCACGGAGCCGCGTAACGCCATCGTTAAACAGTACCAGGCTTCCCTTGCCATAGACGACGTCAAGCTTGAATTTACCGAAGGGGCCATCAACGCCATAGCCGATACGGCTATCAAACAGAAAACAGGGGCGCGGGGGCTGCGGGCCATTGTTGAAAAACTCATGACCGACATCATGTTTGAAATTCCCTCCATGGAAGGGAACAAGCAGGTAATCATAACACAGGAAACGGTAGAAAAGTCGGAGCCGCCTGTTATTCAGCCGGTGCAGAAAAGCGCATGAGGCCGGCGGCTATATGGCGGCGCTAGATCCATGAAGCCTCCCGGCGTTTTCAGGCGCATGGGGATAAAAAAATTCTTTTCAGGCGCGAAAAATTCTTTTAAAAGCGAAAGCGAAGAATTTCCGTTTCTTCCTTTAAAAGACATTGTTCTTTTTCCCAACACGGTTGTCCCCCTGTTTGTCACGTACAAAGAAGGCGTCGCCGCGGTAGAAGCCGCCCTGAAACGTGATTTAAGACTTTTCGCCGCATGCCTTAAAAAAAGCAAGGGCGGCGCGGCGGAGCAGTTTCAGCCTTTCGGAACGGTGGTCCGCATCATTCAACATCTCCGCCTTCCCGATAATACATTCCGCGTGGTTCTTCAGGGTGAATACCGCGGCAGCGCGGTTTCGTTTGATCCGGCGCAGGATCATTTTCCCGTCAGGGTGGAACCCCTCAGGATATCCGGCCTCGCCGATCCTCCCGGCGCGCAGACGCTGGCCCTTATGCAGGCGGTGCGTAATTCATTTATTCAATACGCCGAATACTCAAAAAAAGTCGGCGCCGAAACAATTTCGGCGGTCGAAAAAGGCGATAACCCCGAGCGGCTTTCCAATCTTGTTTGTAACGCGGCGTCCGTTAAGCCCGAAAAAAAAATAGAGCTTCTGGGCGTCGCCGATATGGAAAAACGGCTTGAGGCCGTCCTTGAAACACTGGAATTGGAAAATGAAATTTTCGGCATTCAGAAAAATATTTCAGGCAAAGTCAAAAAACGCATGGAAAGAACCCAGCGTGAATACATACTCCATGAACAGTTAAAAGAAATAAACAAGGAGCTTGGACAGGAAACTTCCGAGGACGAATTCGCCGATCTTGAAAAGACCATAATGGACAGAAAGCCGAATGAAGAAGTGATCAACAAGGCGCGGAAGGAAATTGGCCGCATCCGCAAACTCCCTCCCTTTTCCCCGGAAGCGGGCGTTCTCCGCGGCTATCTTGAATGGATAGCCGATCTTCCCTGGAGCGAATATTCCGCCGACACCGGCGCCGGCGCCGCCGATCTTGCGGAATCCGGGCGCATACTCGACGAAGATCACTTTGACATGCGTAAGGCAAAGGAACGCATTCTCGAATTCATCGCCATAAGACAGCTTACCGCTCCGCCTCCAAATTCCGCGGACGAAAACCCCGTACCCCTTGAAAAAACCGGGATCAAGGGGCCCATACTCTGTTTTGTAGGACCTCCGGGTACAGGCAAAACAAGCCTCGGTATGTCGGTCGCCCGCGCTTTAAGGCGGCGTTTTGTCCGCATATCGCTCGGCGGGGTACGGGACGAAGCGGAAATACGGGGGCACCGTAAAACCTATGTAGGCGCCCTGCCGGGAAAGATCATCCAGTCCATGCGCAAGGCGGGAACCCTTAACCCTGTTTTTCTTTTGGACGAAATCGACAAACTTTCAAGCGACTTCCGGGGCGATCCCGCTTCGGCCCTGCTTGAAGTGCTGGATCCGGAACAGAATTCGACCTTTACCGATCATTACCTTGAAGTGCCTTACGATCTTTCCAAGGTTCTTTTTATAACCACGGCCAATTCCCTGCACACGATCCCCTACCCGCTTCTTGACCGCATGGAAATTATCGAAATTCCCGGTTACGGGGAAAACGAAAAACTTGCCATCGCAAGGCAGTTTCTTGTTCCAAAGGAACTTGCCGAAAACGGCCTGAAGGAAGCGAAAATAACATTCAGGGACGAAACCATACGGGAGATCATACGCCACTGGACCATGGAGTCCGGAGTAAGGAGCCTTGAACGGGAGATTGCCCGCTGTGTAAGGCGCATTGCCCGCGGGGCGGTAAAAAGGGAATACGGCCGGGACCCGCGGAAACCCGTATCCTCATTCAAAAAAACGGTAAGGCCCGGGGACCTTGAAAAACTCCTGGGGCGGCGCAAGTACAAAAACGACGTCGTTTTCAAGGAAGCCCGTATCGGGGTAACCTACGGCCTTGCCTGGACCGAAACCGGAGGCATAATCCTTCCGGTGGAAACGATATGTTTTGAAGGAAGCGGCGATTTTATCATCACCGGAAACCTCGGCGACGTGATGAAAGAGAGCGCCCGCATCGCCCTTTCCTATCTGCGGAGCAAGCGCGAACGGTACAACTTCCTTGTAAAGGATCCGGGCAAAACCGATTTTCATGTCCACGTCCCCGAAGGGGCCATCCCCAAAGACGGGCCTTCGGCCGGCGTCACGCTGGCCGCCTCCCTCCTTTCAACCCTCTGCCAAATTCCCCCCCGCCCCGGTATAGCCATGACCGGAGAACTTACGCTCACCGGCCGCATACTCCCCATAGGCGGCCTCAAGGAAAAACTTCTTGCGGCCGTCAGGAACGGCATGGAGACAGTTCTCCTCCCGGCGGACAACCGCGACGAATGGGACGAACTTGACAGGGACATACGGGAGGCTGTAACAGCCGGGTTTGTAGAAGACGCCGATGAAGTTTTCAGGATTCTATTCGACGGCGGCCTGCGGAAGAAGACCCGGAAAAAATAGGGGTTCTATTTTGCCGCGGTTTCCTGAATGACGGCCAGGGTCCGCTCAACGCAGCGGTCCCAGGAAAAAGCCTGCACCCGTTCAAGCCCCGCCCGCCGGCATTCGCGGTAAATATCCCGGTCCGAAGTCAGGGCGACCATGCGGTCCGCCATGTCCTCGCAGTCCAGAGGATCAAAATAAAGGGCCGCATGTTCGGCGGTTTCAGGCAGGGAAGCCGCCCTGGCGCAGGCGACAGGAACGCCCGAAGCCATGGCTTCAAGGGCGCCCATGCCGAAGCCTTCATACATGGAAGGAACAACCACTATATCGGCGCCGGAATACAGCTCGGGAAGGCTTTTAAGGGGAAAATGCCCGGTAAAGAAAATATCGTTCCGGTGCGGGGAAGCTGCGGCCGCCCTCTTTACCTTCTCCGCCCTGTTGCTGTCGGCGCCGGCTATCACAAGCCGGTGAGGGTACTTCGTCCTTTCCTTGAAAATGCTGAAAGCCTTGATAAGCCTGACATGGTTTTTAACCGGGTGATCGATACGGGAGACGCAGAGTACATACGGCCTACGGAAACTGAAAGGCTGGATAAGCACCACGCTTTCTTCGTTCCGCGGCCGCGGATAAAAGGCTTCATGATCTATGCCGTTTGGAATCACTTCAATTCTGGATTCCCTGACCCTGGCCCTTTCCATAAGTTCTTTTTTAACCCACCCGCTGACGGCGATGACGCGGTCCAGACGGCGGAGGGAATTGGGAAGCAGCATGCGGAGCACCGCCCCCAGGTGCTCCCGGGTCCGGGGAGACCCCCAATAGGCGGCCATGTCATGTACAACCCCTATGGTCGGACAGGGGGAATCATACGGGGGCCTTTTATGGGCGGCGGGGAAAAAACACGCGTC
>JAITJV010000262.1 GCA_031278755.1 Treponema sp.
GGCGACTGTTGGGTGAACTATCTGGACGGCGAATGTTTTGAAGGCGGCTCATGGTATGTGCGGCGCTACGATTATTTCGGCCTTCCCCTTTTGGTGCGGCCGCGCTCGATTATCGCGTCAGGGGCCGTCGATCTTTCCCCTGTGTACGACTACGCAAAGGGGCTTACCCTGAAAATATTCGGATTGTCCGACGGAGAGGAGGCGGTATGCGATGTGTACGATACCCAGTGCGCAAAGGCGCTTACCGCGCGGGCGGTATGCAGGGGGAAAGACATACACGTTTCCTGCGAGGGGGCTTTTCAGGACTGGTCGGCCCGGATTGGAATTTCGGGCAATCCTGTACACGGAAATGAAAACGGCGTAACCTTGACGGCTATTCCGCTTTGAAGATACGCCGGGCTTCGGCGCTGACTTCGTCTATCATCGTCCGGTAGTTTCCCTTGAGGGCGTTCATGTTCTGGTTGTAGAAGGCGGCGAATTCGGGATCCTGGAAGGGATCCATTTTGACCTGCCTGCCCATGCGGCGTGAAAGCTCTTCTTCTTTTGCGCGGAGTTTTGGTTCGTACTGCCTGAGTATGGCTTCTTCGTAGCGGGCGGCTTCGTTCAGGTAGCGGGACAGGGCTTCGCGGAGCTGTTTGAACACGGCGGTGAAGCGGCCGCCGCCGATTATAACCTGGAGGCCGCGGCCTATGGTTTCTATGCGTTTTTCATCATCTTTGGAAAGGGGCAGGGTCAGTTGGGAGAGGAAGACGTCGAAAGCCCCCTGTTTGATGCTTGCCTGTTCTTCCTGCGAAGCCTTTTTGAGTTCGGCTTCAAAGTCCTTTTGGGGATCCTCAAGGAATTCATTGGCCAGTTTTTTCCCTTTCTGTTTTGCTTCGTATAAATTTATGCTGGTTTTATCACCCCGTATTGATTCGGTTCTTTCCATGGCTATTTCGAGAGCGCTCTTAATGTGTCCCATTTTTTCTCCTGTATAGCAGAATAACCTGAAAAAGACTGTTTTTCAAGCCGGTAATCCGGCTCAGGACAAATTGAATGTTCTTCCGCTCTTTTATATAATAGAGTTGTTTAAAAACCTCAGTTTTTAAACAACAACCGCTAAAAAACAGCAAAATGCGGGGCATTTTGCGAGACTTGTTCAATAACCAACCGGGTTATTGAACAAGTCCAATGGACCTGAAACAAGGAGGAGTAAATGTCCGCGGCAAATTTACAGACTTTTGTCGGCATTGCGGCCTATCTTTTGGTGATGATTGTAATAGGGCTTTGGTGCGCCAGAAGAAGCAACAGCAATATTGAAGAATATTTTCTCGCCAAACGGGGGTTCGGCCCCTGGCTTGCGGCCCTCAGCGCCGAGGCAAGCGACATGTCGGGGTGGCTCCTCATGGGGCTGCCGGGGGTGGCCTACTTTTACGGCGTGAGCGACGCCTTCTGGACCGCGCTGGGGCTTTTTATCGGAACCTGGGTAAACTGGGCCGTCGTGGCGAAAAGGCTGCGCGCCTATTCCCAGATTGCCGAAAACGCGATTACCCTGCCGGAATTTTTCAGCAAGCGTTTCCATGACAAAAAAAGGGCGCTCCTGGCCATTGCCGCGCTTATCAGCCTTGTGTTTTTCTCGATTTATGTCGGGGCGCAGTTTATCACCTTCGGCAAACTTTTTAGTTTTGTTTTTAACGCGGAAGATTATTTTGTCGCCATGGTGATCCTTGGGGCGCTTCTGGTTATGTTTTACACCCTGTTGGGCGGCTTTATGGCGGTGGGGATAACCGATCTGATCCAGGGCCTTCTCATGGTTACCGTCCTTGTTCTGGTGTTTGCCTTCGGTTTTGTCCACGCGGGCGGGGCGGGCGGAATCGCGGAACGCCTGAAAAATTTCCCCCGCTTTACCGACTTCTTCGGGACAGCCTCCCCCGTCCTGGGGGATGACGGCGCGCAGAAACTTGTAAACGGCGCGCCCCAATTCGGTCCGGGCGCGGATTACGGCTTTCTCACGATCATAAGCACGATGGCGTGGGGGCTTGGCTACTTCGGAATGCCCCAGGTGCTGATACGCTTCATGGCGGTCAAAAAAACGTCGATGATACGCAAGTCGCGGAACATTGCGGTAATCTGGTGCCTCATATCCATGACGGCCGCGGTGCTCATAGGCCTTATAGGCCGCGCCTATCTGCCGGCCCTTCTTGCCACGGGCGGCGCCGCCGAAAATATATTCCTTCATTTAAGCACCCGTTTCTTTCCGCCCCTTTTGGCGGGCGTTGTCATTTCGGGAATACTTGCCGCGTCGATGAGTTCTTCGGATTCTTACATGCTGATCGTTTCATCTTCGCTGGCAAACGACATCTTCAAGGATCTCATAAAAAAGGACGCAGGCGAGGCCATTGTCATGTGGGTCGCCCGCATCGCCATGCTTTTGGTGACGGTGTTCGCCGTTATCATAGCGGTGTCGGACAGCGGCACGATCTTCGGAGTAGTATCCTATGCGTGGGCCGGGTTCGGCGCTTCCTTTGGACCGCTTATTCTGTTCTGTCTTTTCTGGAAGCGGACCACGTTCCCCGCGGCGGTAGCCGGCATGCTTTCGGGAGGAATCATGGTTGTTGTCTGGAAAAACTTCATAAAGCCCCAGGGCGGCGTCTTCAGGATTTACGAACTGCTGCCGGCCTTTGTTTTTTCATGCATCGTGATACTGGTTGTAAGCCTTGTTACAAAGAAGCCTTCGGCGGAAATCGAAAGGGAATTTGAGCAGGCAAAAACGGCGGAATTCTGAGATTTTTTTAACCGCGGCGGCCAAAAGCCGCGGGGCCGGCCGGGAGGCGGCCGGTTTTCCGGACGGCCCCGGCATTGTTGTTAAAAATAGATTAATTGGGCGGCGCTTAAAAGGCCGTCCATTTTTTTGTCGGAGGAAGACGCGGGAACGCCGGCCTTAATCTGGATCTCCATGCAAAGGCCTATGGCTTTGTACCCGCCCGCGGGAACGTTCTTTTCAAGTTCCGCAAAGAAACGGTCGTAACAGCCTTTGCCCCGCCCAAGGCGCCTTCCGGACAGATCGAAGGCGAGGCCGGGGACGATGATCAGGGCGGGGAAATCTTCAGGGGAAAGGGGCCTTTCCGCCGTTTCTCCTGCCGGCAGGGGGCCTGAGGGGCCTTTGGCCCGGGGGCCGGAAGGACGGGCCTCGTAAAAGGCAAGGCCGTTTTTTTCAACGCGGGGAACGAACACGCGCTTTTTTTCGGCAAAGGCTGCTTCCAAAAGGGGGCCTGTGTCTATTTCATCTTTTAAGGAAAGAAACAGAAGGATGGAGCTGTACCGCTTCCACAGCGGAGAAGCGCAAAGCAGGCCGGCGGCTTTTTTTCCTTCGGCGCCGAATTGCCCGGCTGAAAGGCCGGCGAGGCGTTCTTTTATAGAACGTCTCAGGCGCTCCTTTGCGGAACACTTCCTGTTTTCGCCCGGCGGCCAGCCGCGCCTGCGGGGTTTCATGGTTTTTTCCGTTGAAGAAAGCCATGAAAACCACGATTACCGGGGCCGCTTTGGCGGTTTGCAGGGTAAGAAATCATCTTAAAGGCGGTTGAAGGTTTTATGCGCGAAGCGCGGCAAACTGCTAGATGCGACGGGTGCCTCCGGTTTTAAGACCCGCTTCGTAGAGTTTGCCGCAGGAAAGAAACATGGGGAGTTTGGTTCCCGCAAGGATTATATCGGCTTCCCCGGCCATGTCTATCATATCGCGGCTGGGGGTTTTGCCCCTGACAAAGATGATGCAGTGTATGTCCAGCAGTTCCGCCGTCCTTATGACCTGGGGGTTGACGAGGCCTGTCAAAAGGATAACGCGGTCTTTGACAAAGGCCATGACGTCGCTCATGAGATCGGCGCCGCAGGCGGAAATCACCTCCAGGCCGGCCTTGTCCTCCCCGGAAAAAAACTGTCCTTCCAGTAATTTAACTGCTTCCGCTACGGTCATACATTCCCCCATTCTTTTTCGGGCTGCCGAAAGAGCTTATCATAAGAGTAACACAAAAACGGCGGCTTTTCAACCGTCCCGCGCGGGCGCCGGTTCGGCGTCCGTGGGGGGTTTCAGGCGCCGCCCCGCCGGTAATGTTGACGAAAAAACAGGCCTGAATTATTATATAGTGTCTGTCCGTAAAGCCGGTTGCGTTGCGGACAGGCCTTGCGTTCGTTCCCGTTTTGTACCAAAACGGCGCGTAAAATGCCTGTTTTAGGGCAGTCTGTCCGTAATGTGTCTGCATTATAGACGGACATTGGACTTGTTCAATAACCCGGTTGGTTATTGCGGGTTAACGTCCATTGGACTTTAACTGCCAAGTCTCCCAAAAAACGCGGATTTCTCAACGAAATCCACGTTTTTT
>JAITJV010000271.1 GCA_031278755.1 Treponema sp.
GTTTTTTCGCCAATAACATGAACGCGCTTTCCCTTCCCTTCAAGGCCCTGCAGATAGGCAGCGCGTGGCGGGCGGACAAACCGCAGAAAGGGCGCTTCCGTCAGTTTACGCAGTGCGACATCGACATCATAGGCGACGGCAGCAATCTTGCGGAAATAGAACTTGTGTCCGCAACCGCCGGCATGCTCAATGAATTCGGGCTTGGGGATTTTACGGTACGGATCAACGACAGAAGAATTTTAAGGGCCATGGCCGCGGCTTCCGGCTTCCCCGAAGAAAAATACGGCGATGTTTTCATTATTCTGGATAAACTGGACAAGATAGGCGTAGAGGGCGTCCGCGGCATGCTTTCAGACGCGGGATTTTCCGCCGGAAGCATAGACGCATACTGCGGTTTTTTTTCGGGCGGAAACGCGCCGTCCTGTTCGGAATATCTGGGGGGCAGGCTTAACGGCGTACTGGATGAAAAGGTTGTCAAAAATCTTGATGAAATAATAAGCTGCGCCGGAAAAATAACGGACGGGAGAAAACCGGTATTCGATCCTTCACTTGTAAGGGGAATGTCATATTACACAGGCCCCATTTTTGAGATAGGGCTTGCCGATAAAAGCGAGCTTCCCCTGTCTGTCGCGGGCGGCGGCCGTTACGATGAAATGATAGGCAAATTTACCGGAAGCAGAACGCCGGTTCCCGCCTGCGGATTTTCAATAGGCCTTGAACGCATCATAGCAATATTAAAAAACAGAAACATTCCCGCGGCAAAAGAATCCACGGTTTACCTTATACCCCCCGATACTGACCGCAGCAGCCTCGAAACGGTGTTCATCAAGGCAAAAAAGCTGCGTTTGGAGGGGAAACGAGTCATGATCTCCCCAAAAAACAAAAACATAAAACTCCAGATCGACAAGCTCCTTGAACTTGGTTATACCGAATTTATAGAGCTTACCCCCGCAGGCGGACGGATTCTTAATATAAAGGCATAAACACAAGAACACACAAAATATTACTTGAAAAATGAACAAACTCAATGTAAACTTGAAGTATATTTTTTAATGAGGAGAAAATTCATGAAAAGAAAATTGGGCTTATGTTTTGTGGGGGCAATATGTCTTTTGTTCACCGCTGCGGCCTTTCTCGGTTGTTCCAAAGCGGACGGATCATCGGACAAAGTTTCCATCCGTATCATGACCCGCTGGTCGGACGATGCGCCCTATTCCAAATTCTGGCGATCAAAGATTGAGGAATTTAGCAAGACGAATGCCGACGGGATAACCGTTGTTGATGAATCCCTTTCTGATGAAGCGGCTTTCCTTGACAAGCTTCGCTCTTCCATTGCCACGGGCAATCAGCCTGAAATCTTTATCGAGTACGGCGGTTCCCGTATTATCGATTATGTTGAAGCGGGAATTTTGCTGGATGTACAGCCTTATCTGGACGCCGATCCCGCGTGGCGCGATTCTTTCCTTGACGATCTTTTTGACAAATGGCATTTTGCGGATTATCCCGGAACCTTCGGCGTTCCTACGCAGTTCTACGCGGTGTTCCTTTTCTACAACAAGAAGATCCTCGCCGACGCAGGCTTTACCGCTCCTCCCGAAAGTATTGATGAATGGCGCCGCATGTGCGACGTCCTGCTCGCCAAAGGACAGCAGGCCATGACTCTGGGTGAAAAGGACAACTGGCGGGGCGGCCATTTCGTCAACAACCTCGTGATGAAAAGTTACGGGGCGCAGGGGGTTATAGATATTTCCAACCGGACCATGAATTACGACGATCCCCGCATGATTGATCTTTTTGCCATCGTCAAGGAATTCAACGAGAAGGGATACTTTGGCCCCAATGCGGTGGGCGTTGATGCAGGCACCGAAGATGCGGATTTCCTTAGCAACAAGATCGCCATGCGCTTTATTGGTTCCTGGTTTATTCCCCAGATCGTTTCCGATTATCAGGGCGACATCAACAACGTGGGAGTTGCGCGTTTCCCCTATATCAATCCCAGGTTCAAGGATTCCTATCAGGGCGGAACCGCCGAGGCTTATTCCATTTCCAGGCGTGATAAAACCAACGACGCGTCGATCAAAGTGGTTAAGTATCTGACCAATTCCGATTACTGGGCCGAAGCGGAAAGGTACAATCAGGGCGGTCTTTATGTCAGCAAGTTCAATTCGCTGCCTGATACTAAAATCGATCCTGTTACAATCGCGGCCAAGGCGCTTCTTGTTGAAGCGAAAGAATTCCGCGACGATATTCAGACCTACGATCCGGAAAGCCACATGCTTGATACGGCCCGCGCGGCCATTCAGGGTCTTTTTATCGGCAATACCCCCGAACAGGCGGCCCGTGAAATTGTCAGTAAAGAACAGATAAAATAGGAAAACCGCTGAAATCCCGTCCCGGGTTTTAAGGTTTCTCTTATACGGGAGGAAGGACGCCGCCCTTCCTCTTTTCTAATCTGACGGCTTGTACGGAAGGAGTCCCAATGCTTAAAGATGCCGGCCAAAGAAAGGAATTATTTTTCTCGATCCTTTTTCTGTTGCCCGCTTTGGCGATATTTGCCGTGCTGCTCTTGAATCCAATCGTACAGGCCATTTATCAATCCTTTTTCATCTGGAAAGGCATAGCCGGCGCGCCCATGGTTTGGACGGGCTTAAACAATTACATTGCGGTATTAAAGGACCACCTGTTTTGGCTGAGCATGCGGAATTCGGTTATCTTTATGATAGGCGGTTTTGTTGTACTTATGCCGCTTTCGTTTATTCTTGCCATGATCATCACTTCGGGAATCAGGGGGACGCGTTTTTACAAGACGGCGTTTTTCATGCCGGTCATGCTCCCCATCACGGCGGTGGGGCTTATGTGGGTGTATATACTGGAACCCAACTGGGGGCTTATCAATACCGCGCTGAAATGGGCCAACAAGATGGAATGGGCGCGCAACTGGCTGGGGACTTCTACGTTGAATGTCGTCGTCGTGGTGCTGGTTAACGAATGGATATACGCGGGCCTTAACATGCTGATTTTTGCCGCGGGCCTTATCGCCATAGATCATACGCTTTACGAAGCCGCCGAAATTGACGGCGCTTCACGGTGGCAGCGGCTCTGCCGTATTACCCTGCCCCTTACAAAAGAGTCGTTCAAAATTTTTTCCGTTATGTGCGTTACAGGATGCCTTAAGACGTTTGACCTTATTTATGCAATGACAAAAGGCGGCCCGAATCATACATCGGAAACACCGGTTAGTTTTCTTTATGCGCAGGCCTTTAGTTACCGTAACTTCGGCGTCGGCAACGCAGTCGGAACTATCCTTCTGATTCTGGGCGTGGCGCTGAGCCTGGCGATTAACAAAATTATTACCAGCGAAAATTAAGGAGGTCCTGTGAACAGCGCTGTAAGCAAACACGGATCGGCGAGGGGCCGTCCCGCGGCACTGTATATTTTCGCCGTGGTCTGGTCCGTTATTACCATAATTCCCCTGTTTACCACGATCCTTTCTTCGTTTAAATCAAATCCTGAAATTTACAGCAACATGCTCAAACTGCCTGAAAAGTGGCTCTTTCAGAATTATTACGACGCCCTTTTCGGCGCCCGGATTCTTTTTGGCGTGATCAATTCACTGCTCCTCGGGCTTGGTACTACCGTAGTAGTCGTGACGGTTTCCATGTTTGCTTCCTATATTTTTTCGCGGAAGAAATATTTCTTTATAAAGCCGCTGTACCTGCTTTTTCTTACGGGGCTTATGCTGCCCGTACATACCGCCATCATTCCCCTTTCCAAAATTGCGGCGGGGATCAGGCTGACCAACAATTACTTCTACCTGATTCTGGTCTATTCGGCTTTTCAGCTTCCACAGGCCGTCTTTCTTGCAACGGGATACATAAACACCATCAGCCGGGAACTTGATGAAGCGGCAAAAATAGACGGGTGCAGCATATTCGGCATCATTTGCCGGGTGATCTTTCCTGTCTCAACGCCCATCATTTCAACAGTAGCGGTGTTAAGTTTTATATACGGGTACAGTGAATTGATATTTTCTATAATATTGCTGACGGATAAAACCAAATTTCCTGTTTCACGATCCCTTATGTTCTTTACCGGCGAACGGGTTACCCGTATGGGGCCGGTGTTTGCCGCCATTATCGTGGCGGTGATCCCCATGGTCATTCTCTACCTTGTGTTCCATGAGAAAGTACAGAGCGGAATGGTTTCAGGGGCGGTTAAAGGATAAGGGGCGGACATGGACAAACAAGAAATGCTGAAACAAATTGACAACGTTATCGCTGCGGGACCGTTTAAGGATACCTGGGAATCTCTCTGCGCCTATACGCCGCCGGAATGGTACGCGGGGGCCAAATTCGGCATTTTTATCCACTGGGGAGTTTACTCGGTTCCCGCGTTCGGCAGTGAATGGTATCCCCGCAATATGTATGTGCAGGGTTCCCCCGAATACGAACACCATCTTAAAACATACGGAAAGCACAAGGAATTCGGCTACAAGGATTTTATTCCGCGGTTCAAGGCGGAAAAATTTGATCCTGCCGAGTGGATGGATCTGTTTAAAAAATCAGGGGCGAAGTACATCATGCCTGTCGCCGAACATCATGACGGTTTTGCCATGTACGACTGTAGTTTTTCCAAATGGAACAGCGTCCACATGGGGCCGAAGCGGGACGTTGTGGGAGAATTAAAGCGGGAAGCGGACAGGGCGGGAATTGTTTTTTCCGTTTCTTTTCACCGGGCGGAGCATTGCTGGTTTTTTAACGGCGGCTGCAAATATGAATCCGATGTTACCGATTCGGCCTATGAAGATTTTTATGAAAAACAGCAGACCGATGTGTTGGGCGAAAATACCCACGATATTTACTCCGCGCCTCCGGGCAGGGAGCACTGCGAAGACTGGCTTGTAAGGATCTGCGAACTTGCAGATACATATCAGCCGCAGATCGTCTGGTTTGACTGGTGGATTCACAATACAGGCTGGAAGCCGTACCTTAAAAAATTTGCCGCGTATTATTACAACCGCGCCAGGAGCTGGGGTAAAGGGGTTGCCATTAATTACAAGTACAATGCCTATGTCTACGGTTCGGCCGTGTTTGATGTTGAGCGCGGCCAGCTTGCGGAAATACGCCCGCGGCTCTGGCAGACCGATACGGCGGCCGCAAAAAATTCCTGGGGATATACCGAAAACAACGATTTCAAAAACCCTGTGGATATTGTGTGCGATCTGGTTGATATTGTCAGCAAGAACGGCGTGCTGCTCCTCAACATAGGCCCAAGGCCCGATGGTTCCATCACCGGTGAAGACAGACGCATCCTTCTTTCGGTAGGCGAATGGCTTGATAAAAACGGCGAAGGAATATACGACACGACGTACTGGCAGCAATTCGGGGAAGGCCCCACAAAGATAATTGAAGGCGCGTTCAAGGATGTTGAGCGGGAGCCGTTTACGCCGCAGGATTTCCGCTTCACCTATAAAAACGGCGTCCTCTACGCCTTTGTGATGAAGTTTCCCAAAGACGGAAAGATCGCCGTTCCGTCGCTGGGATCAGGTTTAGCCGCGGTTGGAACCGGAGCCTTTGACATTGTGTCGGTGCGGCTCCTTGGATATTCAAACAGGGTTTCTTTTGCAAGGGACCGCAGCGCCCTTTCCATTACGGTGGAAGGTTCCATACAGACGGAATATCCTGTAGGATTTGCCATTCAGTTGAATTAGAGTTCGGAAAACAGATTTGCCGGACAAGTCAGGAGATTATCGTGAAAGATACAAAACAGAAGTGGTTTAAGGAAGCGAAGTTCGGGTTGTTTATTCACTGGGGGTTGTATTCGGTTCTTGCGGGCGAATACAATGGAAGGAAGACGGAACATATCGCCGAATGGATCATGAATGATCTTGATATACCGGTTGATGAGTATGAAAAACTTGCCTCTCAATTCAATCCGGTTAAATTCGACGCCGATTCCATCGTAAAAAAAGCAAAAGACTGGGGCATGAAATATATCGTGTTCACTTCAAAACATCATGACGGCTTTGCAATGTATCATTCACAGTGCAGCAAATATAACATTGTGGAAGCAACGCCTTTTAAGAGGGATGTCTTAAAGGAATTTCAGCTTGCCTGCGAAAAACATGATATGCGTCTTGGGCTTTATTATTCCCAGGCCCAGGACTGGCACGATCCTGACGGCTTTATCGCCAAAAAAGACAATAGCGGGAAAAATTACCAGGCGTATCTGGATCGAAAGTGCGTTCCCCAGCTAAGGGAAATCCTGACAGGATACGGGGATATTGCCCTGATATGGTTTGACACGCCCATGGGTACTACCCTTGAACAAAGCAAACGCCTTGTTTCCGTTGTAAAAGAACTGCAGCCGGACTGCATTATAAGCGGCCGCATAGGAAACGGCCTTGGCGACTACATGACCACGGGCGATAATTTTATCCCGTCCGCTCCCTATGAAGGAGACTGGGAAGTGCCGGCTACACTGAATGACACCTGGGGTTTTAACAAGGATGATCATAACTGGAAAAATCCCGATGATGTTATACGCCTGCTTGTAAAGATCAACAGCCGGGGAGGCAATTACCTTTTGAACATAGGCCCCGATTCCCTGGGCCAGGTTCCCCCCGATTCGGTAAGGATTCTGGATAAGGTTGGGGCGTATGTACGGGAGAACAGTGAAGCCGTCTTTGGAACAAGGATGCTGCCTCCGTATGCCTACGATCTTGAATGGGCCCAGTTTACGGGAAAGCCCGGCAAACTTTATATCCATGTACTTAAACCGCAAAAAAAGGAACTGTATCTTCCCAACATTGCAAACAGGGTGAAAAAAGTTACGCTGCTTAAAACCGGCGGGGAACTGCCGTTTTCAATGGTTGCAAGCTGCGAGGGCGACAGCGTTGTCATTATAACGTTGCCCGATCTCTTGCAGCAGCGGCAGAATTACTGCCTTGCCATTGAAACAGAGGAAGATTCGCCGCTGTTTGAGCCGCTTGCGTGAGGCCGTCCATAAAGTTTGCTTCCCGGACAGCCTCCGCTTCATCATGTTATGTCGCCGTTCCGAGTTCTTGAACTTTTTTGGCTCCGGTTTCCCTGAGCAGATATTTCTGTATTTTTCCGCTTGAAGTCAGGGGAAAAGAATCGACAAAGAAAACGTACTTGGGAATTTTGAAG
>JAITJV010000305.1 GCA_031278755.1 Treponema sp.
ATATCTCTTCCGCGCGTCTTCGACGCTGTGCGTTCCCGGCCTTGGCGGCCGTGAAGTTGTAAAGGCAATACCCTCTTTCAGGTCCGCAAGGGCGGATTCCATCAGCACAAGGGAGCCGGTTTCGCCGCCGGGAGTTTCTACAAAGAAATACTCAAGGCCGCCCGCGGGAAGGCTTAAAGACAGGGGGGCTTCTCCCTCGTAGTAAGCGCCCCGGTACACCAGCGTTCCGGGTTTTTCCGGAACGGTAATACGCACCGTGGAAAGATCCAACGGCATAAGCGATACGCCGATATCGGTCTGCACCCCGGCTTTAAGCTCCGTCTCCACTGTTTCGCTCCGGTAGTCTTCCGCGGAAACTATCAGGGTCAGCTTTCCCGGTGTACGTTCCCGCGCCGGCACTTCGCCGCGGCCCGCAAGGGAATTGTTGAACGATATAACCGCGTCCGAAGGTTCCGCGCGCACGGCGACGCGCGCGGGTTCGCTTCCCGAAACGGCGGCAATAAGCCTCCGGGCAATCTCGTCCGAAGCCTCGTTAAAATCTTCGGGTGAAAAAATGACGCCGTCCTCATAAATCCACTCCCTGTCTACCGCATAGAGGCGCAGGGCAAGGTAGATACGGTTGTAATATTCGGTAACGGAGCCTGCAAGAAACGCATCGGCTTTTTGTTCCCGGCAAAAACTGTATTCCATTCCCGGCTGGGGAGGCGGAAGAAATTTCCCGTTTTTATTGTCCCCGGAAAGCACAAAGACCGGTTCCGCCGCAATCAGGGGAACGCGCCCCTCCGTCTCCCGCAGTTCATCTTCAAGTTTCTCAATTTCCCTGTCTATGTTCTTTAGGTTCCGCCTGTACTGCCATCCGGGGTCTCCCCTGTAAAGAAGGGCGTCCCGTTCTTCCCGTTTTGCCGCAAGGGCCAGGGCCGCGGCGATCTTCGCCTGGTTATGGGCGTAACCGGTGTACCAGCCCTGTTCGGAAGATTCCCGGGTCCGGCGTTCCACCGAGCCAAGCTCCGCGGCAAGGCTTCTCATGATAACATCGGCTATAATACGCCGCCCGGGCGGAAGGCTCGAGGCGTCAAAGGCGCTTATACAGAGCGTCCATTCCCCGTTAAGCACTTCCCTTTCTTCCGCTTTGGCCGATCCGAAAAGGGACGCGGCTTTCAATATCAGGAGGAGCGCAAAAACCCCGGACCTGTTTTTCATTCCCCGTTCCCGTCGTCCTTTTCCCGCGCGCCCCCGCCGGCCCAGGCAAAACGCAGGTATTCTTCGATAAAAATATCTATGTCCCCGTCCATAACCGCCTGTATGTTTCCCATCTCGGCCCTGGTCCGGTAATCCTTTACCATCGTATAGGGCTGAAACACATAGGACCGTATCTGGTTTCCCCAGGAAATATCTTTTTTCTCCTGGGCGAACCGTTCGTTGTCTTTTTCTTTTTCCTGCCGGTAGTATTCGTAAAGCCGCGCTTTGAGCATGCTCATGGCAATAGCCCTGTTTTTGATTTGGCTGCGCTCGTTCTGACAGGCGGCCACTATCCCCGTCGGAATGTGGGTAAAACGGACCGCGCTGTCGGTCTTGTTGACATGCTGGCCCCCGGCGCCGCCTGAACGGTAGGTGTCCACGCGGAGATCCTCGGGTCTTATTTCCACCTCTATTGAATCGTCGATAAGGGGAAAAATGTACACCGACGCGAAAGACGTGTGCCGCCTGGCGTTGGCGTCGAAGGGAGAAATACGCACCAGCCGGTGCACCCCCGATTCGCCTTTAAGATAACCGTAGGCGTAGTCGCCTTCCACTTTGCATGTCGCGGACTTGATCCCCCCCTCGGCTTCCAGGCGGTCAACTTCCTCCACGGAAAAACCCCGCCGTTCCGCCCAGCGGAGGTACATGCGGTACAGCATCTGCGACCAGTCGCAGGCTTCGGTTCCCCCCGCTCCCGAATGCACCGTGAGAAAACAGCCGTTTTTGTCTACTTCCCCGCTCATAAGCTCAAAGATATTCTGCTTTTCATAACGGGCGGAAAGATCCTTTAGAACGGAATCTATCTCCGGGCCTTCGGACTCGTCCTTTGCCTCGCAGGCAAGTTCATACAATGTTTCAAGATCGTCGATCTCCTGCCTGAGTTCCTTCCAGGGCTCATACCGGTTTTTGAGGGCCTTGAGTTCTGTCATTGATTTTTCCGCGGCGGCGGCGTTATTCCAGAAATCCTCTTCGCCCGCCCTTTTTTCAAGCTCCGCTATACGTTCGGCGAAAGACGCCCCCTTTGCGGGCTTTTCAAAGACGCCTCCAGGCGTCATAGATTTTGCTTTTGAGTTCCTTTACGGAAGCTCCGTATTCCGTTAACAGCATATTGCATTCCTTGTTTCCATTTTTTAGCGGCGCGGCCCAACGGGCCGCCTGGACGGCTGAACGCGGCGCACGGGGGCATCCTTGACTGTTTCACTCTGCGTTCCGGCGCCGCGCGCAATCATGCGCCGCCATTTCTTGTCCCGAAGGGTCGTCAGGGCCAGGGTGCCTTCCATGGGAAACTGAAAAATACGCAGCCGGTCAAAGGCGTCGGTGGCCCGGTCCAGATCCCGCTTGAGGCGGTTCAGGGTCTCGGGAGAAATAAAGGCGGACTCCCAAAGCCCCCTCTGGATCTTGTCAAACCCATACTGTCCAAGAAGATCGGACAGTTCCTTCGCCCTTCCTTCTGATCCCGGGTCTACGGCAATCGACACAAACATACCGTAAGATTAGGGAAAAAAACAAAATTTGTAAACCGGTCAAAAGAAGTCTTCTGTAAAAAGCCCTTTCCGGCGATAATATAAGGTATGTCAAAGGATAGATTTTTTTTATCCCGGCGGCTCCTGGCCTTTTTGCTGATTTCGGGCGCCGCCGCCGCGGTCTCGCGCCCATTGGCCGGAGAAGAAGCCGTTTTTGCGCCTTTCGTTTCCCGCCTGAAGGCCGAAGTAAAAAACAGCCTCCTCCGCCTTTCCTGGATTGATTCCCAGGATGCGCGGGGGCCTGTGTACATATACCGTTCCACGCGCCCCTTTACCGAATCGGGAGAAACAGCCCTGCTTAACCCCGTAACGGTGCCTTACGGGGTACAGTCCTATGTGGACGAACCGGATCTTTCACGAAGCGTTTATTACTTTGTCGCCGCAAGCGACGAAAGCGGCCGGCGTTATAAAATTTTTATTCCCAACAGCAACGTCGTCGTTTTCGGCCATTCGGGCGAAACCGGCCGGGAAACGGGGATATTCGGCCTTGAAGCGAAAACGGACGGCGCCGGGGTGATCCTTTCATGGCGCACTTCGGCCGTTTCCCGCGTCCCCATTCTGTACCGGAGCGCCAAACCCCTGCGGGCTACGCAGGATCTCCTGAGCGCCCTTGTCGTAAAGACAGGGCCTGTCCCGCCCTTTATCGACTATCCCGTTCCCGGCATTCCCTGCTACTACGCGGTTGTTTTTGAAGATGAACTTGCCGGCGGCGTGGTGGAAATCATCCCGGGGGCCAACGCCACCGTGGAAGCCGTGGAAGTCCGGTCCGAAACGGACGCCGCCGGAACGGGAGAAATGCGCTCAATCCCGCTGCCCCTTATCTCCTCATCGAACGGGCCGCGCGCTCCCGTTCCCGTTTCACCTGAAATGTCAAAAGCGGTTCCGGATATCAGGACGGAAAGAACCATCCTCCCGCCCAGGAAGCCCCGCGCGTTCAGGGAAGATCTCCAGGCCCCGGCGGGGGGCGAAGAATCCGTGATCCGGGCCATAGTCCAGGGGCCTTTTTCCGGCCGGGATTGGGAAACCAGCAGAACGGAACTTACCCGCTACCTTTCCCTTCCGAGGGAGGGCCGGCACGAGGCGCGGGCCCATTTCTATCTGGCCCAGGCCTGGTATTTTTCCGGGAATTACCGCGAGGCGCTTGTCGAATTCCTCGCCGTTCAGCCTGTCTATCCCCAGGAAGCAAACGAATGGATAGAAGATACGCTGTCGCGGCTGATTGACTAGCGCCCGCAAAGCCGGCCGGGGGGCGAGCTTTCTTTTTACGGGAGGATCATTCTTTTTCCGGCAGAAGGGGCGAGCTGAATTCAATCTTAAAGTAGATACCGTGCCTTCCCGTGGTGTTTTTGTATCCGATTTCACTCTTTACCGCCTGCGGAAGAATATTGCTGTTCCATTTAATTCTCCACAGGAATCTTACGCCGGCGCTGAGTACGTAATCATTCAGCCGCACCTTTATCGTCCCGTCCCTGAAGCCTCCCGTTAATTCATACAGAAATTTATCCACGATAAGACAGTTTGCCGAAAAAAACGGGCCGAGAATCATGTTATCCTTCCACAGAAGATTCCAGTAAGCGCCGGGGTTAAAAAAATAAAGCCTGTCCAGATCCAGTTCGGCTTTTCTGTAAAAAAAACCCGAAAAACGCACAAAATCGTATTGCAGCCCGAAACGCAGTTTTTTATGTTCGATAAAAAATTCACCTACGCCTATCGCCAATTCAATATTGCCCTCTTCTTCCTCCGAAAAATTCATCCCGCCGCCAAAGGTAATGATGCTGGGGGTAATTGTAAAGCCGCTTAAAAAATTTTCCGCGTTTGCGGGGCGATCCGCCAGTAAAAGAAATACGCTTAATAAAACGGCCCTGAAAATTATACACCGCATAAGACCAACCAAAACCCCGCCAGGCCTACCGCAGCGTCCGCAGCAGGGCCCTTAGTTCGGGGTTTATCCCCGTCTCAGGGGGGGGGGCGTCCCCGCTTTTTTCGGCCTGAAGAATGATCTCATCGCCAAGGCCTATGCGGTCAAAAAAGCCGTTACGGACCAGAACCCCCGACGCAACTTCCTCGTCGGCGTTTTCGACGGTCAGTTTCCCGACAAGGTCATCCGAGGTATACGAAAGGCCTATCCCTTCGTTAAGGACAAGGGCGCGTCCCTTTTTAACAACATCATAAACATCCCCCGGCTTGATCCCGTCGGCGCGGCCCTTGTCAACAAGGCCCTGCGCCTGCCGCCGGGCGATCAGTTCGGCGCGGAAGGGCAGGGATGCGGCAAACTGATCGGCGACCCCCCTTACGGCGTTTCTGAGCCTGTCCCCGCCGGTTCGGTACGCGCTAAAAACCCCCGCGGAAGATCCGGTGCGTCCTACAAAGAGTTCGCCCCGCACGGAAATGTCCCGTTCATTTTCGGAAGCCGAAACAACAAGAAAATAATCCGCCCCGGCGTCCCGCGCGGTGCGGTAAGCCTGCGAAAAAGACGGCTGCCGCGGTTCCAGTTCCAGCGCCGCGATATTCCTGTCATGGACAAGGAGTTCCTTTACATAAGAAGCCGCCACCGCTCCGGCGTCCGCGTGGTAAAAACTCGACTGCGAAGCTACTGAAAAAACAGCGGCCTTCCAGTGCCGTTTTGCCGTATCGACCGGGTTCACCTCCCATCGCCTGTAAAGGGCGTCTTCAAGAAGCGAATCGTAGGCCTCCACCGCATCGTTAAGGCTGCGGTCGCCCAAACCCAGATCCTGCATGAAACGGAGTTCTTCAAAATACCGGGCGGGATAGCCCTGGAGCCGGAGAAGCTCCGCATAGTCCCGCCTGTCGCGGGCGTAGGGGTTAAGCCGCAGTCCGCGCCGGTATTCAAAAAGGGCCTCCTCATTAAGATTGGCGGCCCTGAAATTCCTTGCCCTGGTAAAATGCCAGACGGCCCATGAAGCGCGGCGGGGATCTTCCTTCCCCGTACCGGCCCCTTCAAGGGCGGTCGTCCTTATGACGAGGTCTTCAAGAACATAACGGATGAATTCGTCCCCGGAATCAACCGACGCCGCGCCGGAAAGAACGTTCAGGGCGTCCGCGGAACGATCCATCCTCATATAGGAAAGGCCCTTGAGATACCAGGCGCCTGAGTCTTCGCGGTTTGCGGCAATGGCCGAATCCGCAAGCCGCGCGGCTTCTTCAAACTGGCCCGCCCGGTACCGGAGCTTTGCCAGAAGCGAAAGGGCCGGCGTAAAATCCGGCCGGTAAGCGAGGGACTGTTCGGCGTATGTTATCGCCCGCTGAAGGCGGTTTCCCAGGCTTTCAAGATAC